>JAILNW010000446.1 GCA_024691145.1 Lachnospiraceae bacterium | reverse complement strand
AAAGTAACAAAATTGTCTTTATATAATTTACAAAAATATATGAAAGTAACAAAAATAAAAAAAAAAGAAATTACAATTTTGTAATAACCACCGAAATTTCAAACCACTTATTGACTATCAAAGGTCTAATGTTATAATGCTATTATGTTGGAAATTTTCATTACATTAATTTCCAATTCATTGTAAAAAGAAAAGAGGAAATGATATGAATTATTTTAAAACATTTCTTCAACGACTTTACAAATTTAAGAAAAAGAGCAACAATGAGATCCTAAGATACATTAAGATTGCCCTTGGCAGAATAAAAGAAATTACCCAGTCTGCCATAATGTTTATTAAGAGTAAGGCATATGATTTACTTGTAAATCACAGGAGAAGATTTTTTAATAACAAATCTTTTATCCAGATTGATTTTGCAAAGACTAACAAGAGATTACTTGCTGTAATTATGGATTTTAAAGTTGTAGTAAAATGTAGGATGGGAATAACACATTTTATTAATAAGGCTAGCCGAGTTGTGATGTATAAGTACAAAAAATCAACAATAGCAACTATGGAAATGGTTTCTTCATTTGTGGTTGTATTTATGCTTACTAACGTTAGTCATGGGATGGCATTAGCAGCAGGAAATGATGCCAGTGCCCATGGGGAATCAAGATCCTGCGATGTTAGAAATATTATTTTAGAGAAAAATTTAGTCGTTGATGAAAGAATTGCACACATTCTTCAGAATAAGGAAACGGATGGTTATTATGAAGATGTTGTACAGGGAGATTACGAAGTATTATCAGATATTGCTATTGATTCGGCTTATCTTTCTTCTGCAGATGATAAGGCAGCAGAAGAGGGTGTTATTGATGAAGCAGTTCAGGTAGCAGTTGTTGAGGGAGAATCTGATATAGCTTTGGCACAAGAAGAAGAAACTACCCCTGAGGAACAGATAGAAGAGCAACAGACAGAAGAAGACACAGAACAGGAGACAGCGGAAGCTCTTTCAAGTAATGAAGAACAGCCAGAAGAGACTGCGGACAATGAAGAAAGTGTCGATGAAGAAGAAACGACAACAATAGATTACAGGTATGATGCATCCAGTGATGAAGTTGCTTTACTTGCAAGAATTGTTGAGGCGGAGGCTGGTGACCAGGATATTAAGGGAAGAATTCTGGTTGCTAATGTAATACTTAACAGAGTAGACAGTGGTGAATTCCCAGATAACATAGAGGACGTTGTATATCAAAAAAGACAGTTTTCTCCTGTATCTGACGGAAGACTTTGGAAAGTAAGCGTAACATCTTCAAGCAAAGAAGCTGCTAACAGAGCACTTGAAGGCGAGGACTATTCTGAGGGTGCATTGTATTTTGTTGACAGAAAGGGAGCCAGCAAGAGTAATATAAGATGGTTCGATAATGAACTTACATGGTTATTTAAGCATGGCTGCCATGAGTTTTACAAATAACGATACTTGCGATAATATAATTTTCGTGTTATAATGATACGTGAAATTATTGTAAAGTAAGGAGACCGAGTATGGATATATTATATAACAGTACAAGAGATAGTAAAAACGTAGTGACTGCATCTAAGGCAATTCTTAAGGGACTTGCAGAAGATGGAGGATTATATGTGCCACAGAGTATTCCTAAGTTTGATAAGACTATTGAGCAGTTAGCTTCAATGGATTACAAAGAACTGGCATATGAAGTTATGAAACTTTATATTACAGATTTTTCAGAGGAAGAACTTAAAAACTGTATAGATAAAGCCTATGATTCCAAGTTTGATACTAAGGATATAGCAGTTTTAAGAGAAGAAGATGGTGCTAATTATCTTGAACTGTTCCATGGTGCAACTATTGCATTTAAGGATATGGCATTATCTATATTACCTCATTTGCTTATTACTTCTGCAAAGAAGAATAATGTGAAGAATGAGATTGTTATTCTTACTGCAACATCTGGAGATACAGGTAAAGCTGCACTTGAAGGCTTTGCAGGTGTTAAGGGTGCAAGAATCATAGTATTTTATCCGAAGGATGGAGTTAGTCCTATCCAGGAGAAGCAGATGGTAACACAGAAGGGTGATAATACTTACGTTGTAGGTATCAGAGGTAACTTTGATGATGCCCAGAGTGGTGTTAAGGCTATGTTCAATGATAAAGAACTGGCTAAGAAGCTTGATGATGCAGGATTTATGTTTTCATCTGCCAATTCAATTAACATAGGCCGTCTGGTTCCACAGATTGTTTATTATGTATATGCATATACAAGACTTGTTGCTTCTGGAAAGATTAAGGCAGGAGACAAGATTAACGTAGTAGTTCCTACTGGTAACTTTGGTAATATTCTTGCTGCATATTATGCAAAGCATATGGGGCTTAACATTAACAAACTTATATGTGCATCAAATGATAATAAGGTTTTATATGACTTTTTTAATACAGGAGCTTATGATAAAAACAGAGAGTTCATACTCACATCATCACCTTCTATGGATATATTGATTTCAAGTAATCTTGAAAGACTGATATATGACATAGCTGGAAAGGATTCAGCAAAGACAAAGGAACTTATGAATCAGCTTTCATCTAAGGGAAGATATGATATTGATGAAGACATGAAGAAGAAACTTGACGACTTTGTTGGTGGTTATGCAAGTGAAGAAGATACATTTAAGACTATTAAGAATCTGTATGAGAAGACAGGTTATATAATAGATACACATACAGCTGTTGCTGCTACAGTTTATAATGATTATAAGAAAGCAGCTAATGATGAACTTACAACTATAATAGCTTCTACAGCAAGTCCATATAAGTTTACAAGAAGTGTTATGAAGGCAATAGATGAGAAGTATGAAAGTATGTCTGATTTTGAACTTGTTGATGAACTTAGCAGGATTTCAAAGGTTAAGATACCAGCTGCTATAGAGACTATAAGAACAGCACCGGTACTTCATGACACGGTTTGTGATAAAGATGATATGAAGAAAGTAGTAGAAGGTATACTACTTGGATAAATTAAGATAAGACAATAGGGACAACAAGGTTTATTCAAAATTCCTTGTTGTTCTTTTTTTGGATATATCTTATAATAAATATAAGAGGAGCAATAAAGGAAGGAGAGGTTTCTATAAACCGGTTAAGCATATGGATTTTAAGAATATTACGAATTTTTGTAAAAGGATAATTGATAACTTAAAAGACAATATGAAGATTGTATTCTTGGGGGGTGTATTTGGTGCCCTGCTTTTTGCCTCATATATTATTGTTATGACAGGTATGGTAAGATATAAGTATACAATGGTTTATCAGGCAACAATTAATACATTTCCACATTTTAAAGAAGATGCAGAGTCTAATATTGTTACAGAAGATGAATTAGAGAAGATTGTCTGTGGAGAACAGTTTTGTATAGATATGGAGAAGTATATCGATAATTATGAAGATGGAACAAGATATATTAATAACATCGATATATCAGTTTTAAACAATGAGATAACAATTAATTATTGTGCAGAAAGTTCTAGTAATGCGAAGAATATAGTTTCTGTAATATATGACAAGTTAGAAAGCAGTCTGCAGAAACAGGGGAATGTTACTCACCTCGAAAATATTGGAGATGTGAATATTCAAAAGGTAAAAAAGAGAATGGATTCTAATTTGTCCATAGGTATAACACAAGCAGTTGAACTTGGAATGCTTATTGGTATGTTTGTTGTTTGTGTATGTGTAACTATAGGATATCTTTGCAAGTTTAATATTATAAATGAAGCTGATGTTAATAAAAACTTTGGAATTCCGGTACTGGCAGAGATTCCACATATAATTGAAACGGAGGATGCGGAATGAATAAGTTAAGAATAGATGATAATGGAAAACTTGATGAAGCATCCAGACTTGCTTTTAAAACATTAAGAAGTAATATTGAGTTTTATGGTGAAGATAAGAAGGTTATCGCATTTTCAAGCTGCAGGGATAAAGAAGGAAAGTCAATGGTGGCTTTACAGACAGCCTGTGAATTTGCACGTAATGATAAGAAAGTTGTTATTATTATGGCTGATTTCAGAAAAACCATGGTTAATGGAAAGCAGGCTCTCTGCGGATTTTTGGATGTTTTATTAAAACAATCGGCAATTGAAGATGTTTTATATGAAACAGATATGAAGAATCTGCATCTTATGTTTGCAGGAGGAAGTCTGGAAACAAGAAATGCCATAATTGATGTTAATGAATTAAGTGGCGTGTTAATGTATTTCAGACAGATGTACGATTACGTATTTATAGATATGGCAACGGCAGGAAAGAATGCTAATGATCTTACAATTTACAGCCAGTGTGACGGTGTTGTCTTAGTAGTAGAAACTAATAAAGTTGCAAGAAAACTAGCAAAACATGTAATAGAATCTGTTGAACAGTCAGGCTGCAAGGTGTTTGGCATTGTTTTAAATGATAAAGATGAGATAAAATCATAATCATTATGAAAACTTTTTTTGACACAATGGTCTTATAATGGTATAATATATATTGCATAAACTGTAACAATATGTTACATATGGAGTGACGGTATGAATTGTAAAGCAGATATAAGTGAATGTATTATTGATGTTGTAATTCCTGTTTGCAAACCCAGAAAGTATATTAATGAACTTATTCGCAGAATCAGTGTTCAGAGCATTAAGGTTAGGTATATATATATTCTTGATGTTATACAGACAAAGCGTTATAAGGACATACATGAATTTGAGAATATTTACAATTTTTCTTATGAGAATGGTAAGATCAGATATAATGGCTTGCAGATGAGGAATGATGATATTTGTTATTTCGAAGACCATGATAATGTTAAGATTATTAAGGTTTCTGAAAAGGATATATTGAAGGGACTTATTTATAACATAAGGAGTATTTCTGATGCTGATTATGTTATGTGTATTTCCCAGGATATCAAACTTATAAGCAGACTCACAGTTGAGAGAATGTTACAAAGGTTTGAAGAGAATGTTTTAATGGTATCATCGAAGTATTCAATTGACAAGAAGAGAGGATACATCGACAGATGTGAGTATTCCAAGGCTTTCGATGATATTGAGACATATGTTACTTTGAAAAAAGGTTATGAAGTTACGATTTACAGTATGTTTTCATATTGTGAATGCTGTATTTTTAGTAGAGAACTTATAGATAAGTTTGATATGAAAAGTATTGAAGGATTGACTTTATTAAATGAAGATGTTGCTTTGATTAATTATATTTTGAGCAATGATAAGCATTTTGCCATTGCTGATATATATACAAAGGCAATAAGAAAACAGAATACAGGTTTTGTATTATCAAGATATATGGATATTGAAACTATTTCATCTAAGTGTAGTAAGTTATCCATATCAGAAGTAAGTGATAGCTACATGGATATGATAAGAACAGACTACAGCGAGCTTTTTTTTAGGGCAAGGGGATATCTTTGCTTTAGATTATTTGAACTTAAGCTTGCACAGAAGCTAGGACATTTTTTACGAAAGATAATGAACGATAAAAAGGGGAATGCTTTTAATAAAGACAAGGCATCAGACAGTTTTTTTGGCAGATTTTATTGTTGGAACAGAAAGTAGACATAAAGAGGACAAAGGAGTATTTGGGAGGACAATAGCATGTTTGGTAATGAGAATAATGGAAATTACCCTAATTATAATGGCTATTCAGGATATGATGATAATGGGTATAATCAATTTCAGAATAATGGCTATATGAATAACGAATATGATCCTAATGGTTATATGAATAATGGTTACAACCAGCCATATAACAATGGGACTAATTATGATGCATATGGCAATGCTTATAATCAGGAGTTTACACAGGATTATAACAATTATGGACAGCAGCAGCCATATATGAATGATTCTTATATGGCAAATGATATGGGGATGCAGCAACAGCAGCCTATGGGATATGAGCAGTATTATGATAATCAGATGACTTCACAGATAGCAGTACCGCCTGTATATGATGAAACACAGACTATGCAGCCTATGCTTCCGGCAATTCCTGGATTAGATTATGAGCAGCAGACGACTACAACTTATTCACCACTTGAGGAATACTATACAGATGGTAATTATACAGTGAATCCTATACAGCCTGGTAATTCACATGCACTGCTTGGAAAGGTTATTGCCATGGCAGGTGTTATAGTCATGGGATTGCTGTGTGGTATGTTAACGGATTCAGCCCTTAAGAATTTTTGGGCGAGAAATATTGAATCGGACAGTATAATTATAGTATCAGCAAAGGTTTTTGGTATTATAGTTTATGTATATCTTGCATCTGTACTTCATGTACTTATACATGAAGTGGGGCATATGATTGGAGGACTGGTTACAGATTATTCATCAGTTTCCTTCAGAATATATAACAGAGTATTTGTTAAAGATGGAAGAAAGACAAGGATTAAGAAGCAGAATGTTCCGGGAACAGCTGGTGAGTGTATTATGATGCCGCCAGAGATTGTTAATGGAAAGTATCCTTTTATGTTATATAGTTTAGGTGGAATAATACTTAATGCAATTACTTCACTTGCAGCGTTGGTACTTTTTACAAAGGTATCTATGTTTAAGGTATTTCCATATAGTATGATGTGTGTTATATTTGCTATTATAGGTTTGATTACAATACTTTATAATGGAATTCCGCTTGTTATTAATGGTATACCTAATGATGGATA
>JAILNW010000064.1 GCA_024691145.1 Lachnospiraceae bacterium | reverse complement strand
TGTAAGTACTGCCTTTACAATTACTATAGGAGTTAATTATTTCCTTTCTAGGAACAACATCTCCTTTTCTGCAAAATGTGCAGAAGTTAAATATATTGAGTATACTGATGGTGAGACATATAAGTGCAAGATTTCAAAGTCCAATCCATCGTACAAAAACAACAGATTTAGTTACTATATAAACATTGAAGTTGAGAATATTACAGAAGATGCATTTGGCAATTGGGATGTTGATATTGATTTTTTACAAAAAGTTAGTTTACTTGAAAGCTGGAATGTATCTATAGAAAGTGATGATAATACATTTGCTATCACACCTACAGATGAGAATAAGGTTATTGAAAGCGGAAAAGTAAGGAACTTCGGATTCTTAGTAAGTTCTAAGAATGAGATAAACATTGAGAGTATAAAGATATCATTTAATGAATTATAAACCCTATAAAAAGTTTTACGCAGAAAAGAGTTTTGGAATCCAAAACTCTTTTATTCGTTATTCTTTAATTTTTCAAGATAAATATTATCTTTTTTTGAAAAATTCTTAACAGCTTCCAAAAGCAAATCAGGCCTTCTTTCAAATGTACGTTTTATAGACTGTTCTCTTCGCCATTTCTCTATATTAAGATGATGTCCGGATAAAAGCACATCTGGAACTTTTTTGTTTTTCCATATTACAGGTCTTGTGTATTGAGGATATTCGAGCAAATTGTCCTCAAATGATTCAAACTCGGCAGATTCATCATTATGAAGAACACTAGGAACAAGTCTTGAAATAGCATCAATCATAATCATAGCAGGCATTTCGCCACCTGTAAGAACGTAATCTCCAATAGAAACATTATCCGTAACAATCTCTTCAAGTACTCTCTCATCAATACCTTCATAATGCCCGCAAAGAAATATAATATCCTCTTCCTTTGCTAATTCCTTAGCCATTTCCTGATTGAATACCTTGCCTTGAGGAGTCATATATACAACTCTTGTTTTTTTATCTTTGTTTATCTTTTCTTTAATATGATTATACGCTCTGTAAACTGGTTCAGCCTGCATAACCATACCAGCGCCTCCTCCATAAGGGTAATCATCAACATGATTATGTTTATTATCAGAAAAATCCCTTATGTTAACAGCATCTATACCAATAGTACCTTTTTCCATTGCTTTTCCGATAATACTTACATTAAGACCAGATGTAATCATCTCTGGAAAAAGCGTCATAACATAAAAATTCATATTCTCAACCTCTTTAGTTTAAATATATGTCAAGAAGACCTGGTAATGGTTTTATAACTACTTTCTTGCTATCAATATCAACATCTAAAACACAGTCTTTTATAACGGGAATCAATATTTCCTGACAGTCATCATTTTCTACTACGTACACATCATTTGCACCAGTAATCATAACATCTTTAATAACACCAATTTTTAAATCTTCATCAGTAAAAACCTCACAATCAATAAGGTCACAGATAAAATTCTCGTTTGGTTTTAATTTTACTGCATTTTCCCTGTCTACAAAAAGATCCATATTTCTAAGTCCTTCTATATCATTACGATTATCAAGTCCTTTAAACTTTAAAATTACCATCTGTTTAAAGAACTTAACAGATTCAATCTCATGCTCTTTATATCCTTTTTTTGTATCTATATAAACTTTTTTTAATTTTTTAAATCTATTAGCGTCATCTGTTGTTGGGAAAACATTAACTTCGCCCTTTACACCATGTGGTGAAGTTATTACTCCAACTCTTAGGTAATCAGTCATAAAAACCTCCCGAATCTCTCATTTTGTCTTTAAACAAGAATAAACTGATGTTTAGACAATGAATGTCCTAACACCAGTTTAATCTATCATCATTAAATGATTTCAACGATAACTTTTCTGTCGTCTCTTGATGCAACAGCTTTGACTACGGTTCTGATAGCTTTAGCTATTCTTCCCTGCTTGCCAATTACTTTACCCATGTCTTCTGTTGAAACTTTGAGTTCTATAAGTACTGCACCATCTTTTTCACCCTCAGTAACAACTACTTCATCTGGGTGATCAACTAATGATTTAGCAATGACTTCCACTAATTCTCTCATATCGTTTCACCTCACTATTTAACAATGTTGGCATTCTTTAAAAGCTTGCTAACTGTTTCAGTTGGCTGAGCACCGTTAGCTAACCACTTCTTTGCTGCTTCCTCATCGATCTTAACTACGCTTGGTTCCTTAGTTGGATCGTAGTATCCGATTTCTTCGATGGCTTTACCATCTCTCTGAGTTCTAGAGTCAGAAACTACTATTCTATAAAAAGGAGCTTTTTTCTGTCCCATTCTCTTTAATCTGATCTTTACTGCCATGAATTTCACCTCCTCGTGATTCTTAATATCTATTAAACATTAAAAAATGTTAAAAGCCAAATGGCATCTTAAACTTGCCCTTCTTGCCCTTTCCGCCCATCATGCCTGACATCTGCTTCATCATCTTTCTTGACTGTTCAAACTGTTTAACAACCCTGTTAACTTCACTAATGTCAACTCCAGCACCTTTAGCAATTCTATTCTTTCTTGAAGGATTAAGAATATTAGGATTACTTCTTTCCTCCATAGTCATAGAATATATAATAGCTTCAATTGGTTTCATGGCATCATCATCAATCTGTAAATCCTTAAGATTGCCAGCACCAGGCAACATGCTTATTATTGATGATAGTCCACCCATCTTCTTCATCTGGTTCATCTGCTCAAGGAAATCATTAAAATCAAACTCGGCCTTACGAATCTTCTTCTCAAGTTCCTTAGCCTTCTGTTCATCAATCTCCCCCTGTGCTTTCTCGATTAATGTTAACACATCTCCCATTCCAAGAATACGAGAAGCCATTCTGTCTGGATAAAACTGTTCAAGGTCTGAAAGTTTCTCACCCATACCAGCGTAAAGAATAGGCTTTCCTGTAACTGCCTTAATTGATAATGCAGCACCACCTCTTGTATCACCATCAAGTTTTGTAAGGATAACACCGTCAATACTGAGTCTGTTGTTAAATGTCTCAGCAACATTAACTGCATCCTGACCTGTCATAGAATCTACAACAAGTACTGTATAATCAACAGCAATATTTGCCTTTATCTCTTCAAGCTCAGCCATCATGTCCTCATCAATATGAAGACGTCCTGCTGTATCCAAGATAATAACATTATTATTGTTCTTTGCAGCATGTTCTAATGCTGCTTTTGCTATATTAACAGGCTTATGTCCGTCTCCCATAGAGAAAACCGGAACGCCCTGTTTCTCACCATTAATCTGTAACTGTTTAATAGCAGCAGGTCTGTAAACATCACATGCAACAAGTAGCGGAGTCTTTCCATTCTGCTTAAACTTGCCAGCTAACTTTGCTGTAGTTGTTGTCTTACCAGCACCCTGGAGACCACACATCATAATAACTGTAATCTCACTGCCATGCTTAAGGGTAATCTCAGTTGTTGTATCACCCATAAGCTTAATCATCTCTTCATTAACTATCTTTATTACCATCTGTCCAGGATTAAGTCCTGTAAGAACATCCTGTCCAATGGCCCTCTCATTAACAGAATTAATGAACTGCTTAACAACTTTAAAGTTAACATCTGCTTCAAGAAGCGCCATCTTAACTTCTCTCATAGCTGTCTTAACATCAGCCTCAGTTAATCTTCCTTTACTTCTCAGGTTTTTAAATACATTCTGCAATTTTTCAGATAAACTGTCAAATGCCATAAGCCGCGCCTCCCTTTCTATATCATATCATCTATCATATGAAATATATCCTGTATATCCTTTAAGTCTTTATTGTCTTTTAAAGTTTCATTAAGACTTTCTGTGCTTTCAAGTCCTTTTTTTATACATTCCTTTATCTTGGAGTATTTTTCAACAAGATGCAGGTCTGATTCATACTTTACAAGCTGGTTGGTTGTTCTTTTTATAATATCATGAACACCCTGTCTGCTTATATTCTGATAATCAGCAATCTCACTTAAAGATAAATCATTGAATATATAATCTTCATATATGCTTCTGTGATGTTCCTTAAGCAGTCCTCCGTAAAAGTCGTATAACAAAGACTGGTACACTTTCTTATCTACCAGCTCCTTATCAGCTGATTCCATAATATCACCACCTGTAAAGTTTTTTTCTTTACAGTGAAATTATACGCTATGTTTTCATGGTTGTCAAGAAGAAAATTTAAATTTTACCTAAAAAGAACTGCCCCCATTTTAGAGAGCAGTTCCAAATGATGCTTTTATCATGGTTTACCTGTATAAACAGAACCATTAACTACAGTATATGTACCATTTCTTACAATATAATTATTGTTATAATTGCTATCCCAGCTATTCTGATTATTATTAAAGCAAACCTGAGCTCTTGTAGCACTTCCAAGATTGAGAGTTACATAATAATACTTGCCACTGTAAAGAGACATCTTGATTCCAGGAATCTCAGTCCAATTACCACCATCAGGACAGTAATGGCAGTAAACATTGCTCCAGTTATTAGAATTATAATAATACAATGTAACAGTGTTATTGGTAGTTGAATTATTACCGTTATTAGTATTACCATTATCTACGCTTGTATTTGTAGTAGCCTTCTTTCCTGTTGGAACCCATATAGAATGAGAACCGCCATTTACCTTAAAAGTAGCATATCCATCAGAACCTATTGTAATATTTCCGGATACATTGCCTGTAATATCATACCATAATTCCTGTGCGTGGCTTTTGCCAACGTACATAGTCTTAGAACCACCTGCATTATCAGTAATTAATGCAGCAAGTCCTGAATTTGCATGAGAAGAATTACCTTCTCTTGTCCAGCCAATAATATTAGCATTATCAAGGTAATCATGCTGAGTACCATATGCATAATTCTTTCTTGCAGTAAGAATCTTATCAATAACTGTCTTTTGGGAAGATATTCTTCCATCACCAGTTCCATAATAATCACCGTAGAATACACATGGATAACCACTTTCTCTTGTAAGAATTGCTGTATAAGCAAGTGGCTTAAACCATGAACTTACGGTAGATGCAAGAGACTGACCAGGCTGTGAATCATGATTATCAACAAATGTTACTGCCAAAGTAGGATTAGAAGCTACCAATGTTGATGAGAAAAGCTTTCTCATATCATAATTACCATTGCCAGTACTTGCAGAATAAAAATTATAATGAAGCGGAACATCAAAAAGTGAAGTTGTTCCTCCTGTTGTACTAATATATGATTTAAGTGTGCTAACACTTCCGGACCAATATTCCCCAACACTAAATAACTCTTTTCCAGTCTGGCTTCTAAGAGTTCTTAACCAGTCCTTATAAAATGAAGCCTTAATATGTTTAACAGCATCAAGTCTGAAACCATCGATTCCTGTATTTGAAACATACCACTTACCCCATGTTTTAAGTTCAGACACAACCTTTGAGTTATCAAAATCAAGATCGCAGCTCATAAGATAATCATAGTTGCCATTCTCAAGGTCAACCTCTGTTTCCCATGACTTTCCGGCAAACCTGTAAATGCCTGATTTCTTTGCACTATCATCCCAATCGATACCATCAAAACAAGTGTCATCCCATGTAAATGTAGAATACTTTCCATTACGTCCTGGAAAATTAAAAACGCACCAAGCAGAAATATTGTACGGTCCCTTTACAGTTGCATTTCTGTTTGTTGAACTGCACTCATATGCACTTACAGTTTTCGCAGCATCGGCTGAATTCTTATGATTAAGAACAATATCTGCATAAACCTGTATATTGTTCCTATGAAGTGAAGAAATCAAAGATGTATACTGCGCCTTTGTACCATATTTTGTTCTTGTAGTACCCTTTTGGTTAAACTCACCAAGATCATAAAGGTCATAAACTCCATATCCCACATCATCGGAAGATGAACCCTTATAAGCCGGTGGAAGCCAAACTGCTGTTATGCCTGCATTTGCCAGTGATGAAGCTTTAGAAGAAAGATTGCTCCAATGCTTTCCATCATTCCTTATATACCACTCAAACCCCTGAAACATAGTTCCATTAATCGAAACTGAAGCTGCACTTGCCTTATTCTTCTTGTTATTAGCAACTGCAATTCCAGCCATTGCCATTATTGAAACAGCAAAAGTAAACATAATTCTTTTAAACACTTTTTTCTTTTTACAATTACCCATTAAATATAACATTCCTTTCATATTAAATTTGTACTACCATAAACAAAATCATAAAAGCAAGTAAACCATAGAATGTCATTAATATTATACAATACATTTTTTCCCATATCAACAAAAGTGTGATGAAATGCATTTTTTTATTACGAAATGCATCATCACACTTTTAGTAAAAATCATTATTCGACAATTATTGCAATATCAAATGGTTTCACAATTCCATTAAACTTATCATTATTGCAAAGATTTTTGAAATTAATAAGTTTGCTTATGTCAAAATGATAGTTATTAAATTCCCTTACAGAAAGGTCATCCCTTTTTGTAACATCTACAACATTACATCCTGCGTTAAATAGTACAGTAACGGTGTTATTATTATCCCTGTTTGTAAACATAACCACATCTTCAAGGTCGATAGATGCTGTACTCACATGTTCGCCATGTGAAATACAAGGATAGAGTTTTCTTATTGCAATGATATTTTTAAACCACTCAAAAATGTGTTTATTCTGGTATGTTTCTTTCCATACCATTCCACGTCTGTTATCAGGATCATGTCCTCCGTCCATTCCGTATTCATCGCCATAGTATATCATAGGTACTCCTGGGAAAAGCAACATCATAGCCACAGCAATTTTAAAAATATTAATATCTTTATTGCAAATATGCATAAATCGGTCTGTGTCATGACTGTCTATGAGATTCCATAGTAAGTCAGCGCTTTCTTTATAATGGGTTGCATAAAGGTGTTGTAGCTGATCTATAAAGCCAGAGGCTTTTATGGATTTATCTACAAGAAAGGCCTTCGCTGCCATAAAAAAATCATAGTTCATAACACTGTCCCATTCATCTCCCATTAGATATTCTCTTGCATTATGCCAAATTTCACCAACAATAAAAGCATCTTTTTTTAATGATTTTATTTCTTTTCTAAACTGTCTCCAGAAATCGTGTCCGATTTCATCTCCAACGTCAAGCCTCCATCCATCTATATTCGTTTCATTAATCCAATATTTTGCGACATCAATAAAATATGTTCTGACTTCCTCGTTTGTTAGATTTAGTTTCGGCATTCCGCCAAAATAACTAAAACACTTGTACCCCATCTTACCATACTCCGCTTTTAACGGATATCTGTCATCGATATAATACCAGTTATAGTACCTTGACTTTTCCTTATTCTCCATTAAATCAGAAAAAGCGAAAAAGTCAGTACCAGAATGATTAAATACAGCGTCAAGTATTACTTTTATGTTCATAGTATGTGCTTCTTTAACAAGGGTTATCAAATCTTCTTTTGTTCCAAATGATGGATCAATCATATAATAATCCGTTGTATTATACTTATGTATAGATGTTGATTTAAACACAGGGGTAAGATATATAACGTCTGCTCCAAGTTCTTTAATATGTGACAGATTCTCTGTAATACCCTTAAGATCGCCACAAAAATCATCTTTGTAGCTTAACTTTTTCTTGTACCAGATCTTATCATCAATATTTTTAGATGAAGCATAACGGGCGGTAAAAATCTGATATGCAACACTGTTATAAGCCCATTCCGGTGCTGCAAATATCTCCTGTTCTCTTGTTGTCTGTGGACAGTCAAACATCATTCCTATATCTGTTATATCATCATTGTAAAAAGAATGATTGCCATAATAGGTTTTAATTCCATCATTGTCAACAATTTCAAAGTAATACCTTAAACAAACCATATCAATCTTTATGCGTGTTTCAAAGTAATCGTTAGAAAAATCCCTTATACACAAATTCATTTTCTTTGTTTTCCTTGTATCCTTCATATGAACAGGAATATATTTGTCCTGATAATGAAGAATAACCTGTTTAATATCTTCTCTTTTTACCTTAAGACGGATATTAAATGTGTTTTTAGAAACAGCATAACAATAATATTTGTTCATATCGTGATAAATAGCCGAGTATTCCATATGTACCTCCCAAAATATTTCCATTAATATTATTCAATTACAAGTACTTTATCTTTCCATTTTCCCTTCTTGAATCGAAGATACATACAGACAGCGCGTACACATTCATCAGCAGCGAGTCCGACATATGCCCCGTATACATACCATTTAAAATGAATTCCAAGTATATATGTACATCCTACTGCCAAAACATACATAAATATAATTGCAATCACCATTATATAAACGGCATCCTGACAAGTTTTCAGTGCATTGCCAAATACAAGATTACTAGCCCTTCCGAATTCAAGTATTATGTCAATTGCTAAAAGTCTCGATACAATCTTTATCATTACAGGATCATGGGTGAATATCCTCATAATATATCCAGAAAATACCGTAATAATAATTTCTACTGAAACTGCCACTAAAACACTTATCTTTACAGCATATAAAGTACCCTTCTCGCATTCTTCATATTTCTTGGCGCCTATTCTCCAGCCAGTCAGAATAGCATTTGCAGATGCAAGAGCCGCAGCAGTACAATAAGAGAAAGTTGTTATCTGTGTTGCATAAGTTCTTGCTGTTGCATTAATTCCTTCCGAATCCATGGAATTAAGCATCATTATTATAAGAGTCATTGCAACATTGTAAAGTGCTGACTCTAAGGCCGACGGAAGCCCTATTCCTATAATCTGGCCAAGCAGTGCCTTATTCTTAATTCTTTCTTTTGAAAGATGTGCTTTTATTAACTTTTTAGTAAGTACATAAACCGCAAGTAAATTGAATATCTTTGATATTACTGTAGCAAAGGCTACCCCTTCCACTCCAAAACCTAATACAAATAAGAATAATGCGTTAAGGAATATATTTATTATATTTGCTATAAGTGAGATGTATAAAGGTTCTTTCGTATAGCCAAATGCTCTTAAATATCCAGAATATACAGGAATTACTGCGTTTAAAAAGCAAAATCCTCCAACAATCTTTAAATATGAAGAGCCTGCGGGCATAAGTGACGGAGCCATCTTTAAAACTGTAAGAATACTCCCTGAAAACTTAAACAATACTAATGATAATACAACACCAATTGTTCCATTGAAAAGCAAACTTATGTTCTTTGCCTGATATGCAATGCCAGATCTATTGGCACCGATATATCTTGTCATAACTGCCATTGTTCCACTTGATATTATAGAAAAGGCTATTAAAAATATAGATATATAGGTGTTAGATGTACCTACAGCTCCAACAGCCTTATCACCAAGGGAAGACATCATTAAAGTATCGACAAAACCAGCAAGCATATAAAATAATGTCTCAATAAAAATTGGTATAAATAATTGTTTTAAAGTTTTATTGGTATTCAAAAAAATCACTCCATTACTTCTTACTGCTTATTTATATTTTATCGACTTTTTCGTAATATTTCTTGCTATATTTCTATAAAAAATTGCATAATTTCTACTTTATTGTAATATTATGATGTTTTTTTTCCGATAAATTCCATATATGAGGTAAAGGAGAATGGTATGAATAATATAGAATTAAAAGAAAACAAACCACATGGAACCAGAGATTATCCATATGTACAATATCATATGTTCTGTATTAAAAAGCCTTTTAAAATTCCTGTTCACTGGCATGATGAACTTGAGATTATCTATGTAGAAAAAGGAACACTGAATCTCGCCATTAGCGGACAGGAATATAAAGTTAAAGAAGGTTCTGTTTTTATTGTAAATACAAAGGAACTTCATTTTATGGGGGTTGATGACCTTACCACTTCATACTATACTTTGCTTTTCCCTCTTGAATTTATATCATTTCAGTCATTAGATGCCCTTGAACATGATTTCCTTATGCCTCTGCGCAGTAAAAAACTTCTTTTCGATAATATTATTATTGAGGATGATATAAATGATGAGGCATGTACTTTAGTTAATAAAGTAATCGAACTAAATGGTCATCATTGTTCCGATACAACAGAAAGTGATAATGTGAAACAGATACAGACACGATTAGTTCTTTTGCAGTTTTTAGAATTAATTATAAGAAGGGATAAATTTCAGAAAAGTATTATAACTAATAATTCCGATTTTCAGATGGATATGTTAACATATATTCAGGATAATTGTTCTTCAAAAATTAAACTAAGTGATCTGGCTGAGCGTTTTCATATGTCTGAGAAATACATATCCAGGTATTTTAAAGATCATTTTAACATTACAATAACTCAGTATATTAATCACTTAAGGCTTTCCCAGGCTAAAAATATGCTTGAAACAACGGACGAATCTGTAACGGATATTGCCTTAAAAGTAGGTTTTTCAAATGTAAGCCATTTCATAAGAAATTTTAAAGACAATTATCATATATCACCACTTAAGTATCGTAATGACAAGAATTAATGAAGGCAGGTTTAATTTATGTTAAAAGCAATATATTTGACAGATGATGCAGTTTTAGATAAAGATACATATGAGGCTTTTCCTTTTGTAATTGATTTTCTGCAAAGGGTAAAGCCCTTTGTGTCTCTTCATCTTGTTAATTTTTTTATAAAAAAAGAGGATATTATTAAATCTAATCCTCTTCTTTTTTCTATTTTTGATACCGTAGATAATACAATTGATGATAAGCATACAGATTATAACGATATGGTTCTTATTACATCTTCTTTTGATCTTGGCATCAATAATGATATATCTACAATTGCTTATGATAATAATGGTAATTCTTTTATTTCAGGATTCTCTATGGTAATTGAAAGTTACTGTGATATAGACTATGAATTTATAAATACCTATTATCTTCACTCAAAAAATCTTCCGGTAACAATTGATAGCACAGAAAGACTTATATTAAGAGAACTTACTGTTTCTGATGTTGTTAAATTACATGAATTATATAATGATTATGATAATAAACGTTTTATACAGGACATAAGTGACGTTGATACAGAGGTTCAGAAACATATTGCTTATATTCATAATATTTATCATATGTTTGGTTATGGATACTGGGGAATATTTTTAAAGGATTCAGATATTCTTATTGGAAAATGTGGTTTCAAAAATACAGAAATTAATGGTGAGGTATATGCAGACCTTGGATACATGCTTTCTAATGAGTACCGTCATAAGGGCTATGCTTTTGAAGCCTGCACTGCTGCTATTAGATATATGAAAGAAAATTATAGTGATATTAAACTTTGCTGTGTTATCAATTGTTACCGGAAGATTTTTTTAGT
>JAILNW010000438.1 GCA_024691145.1 Lachnospiraceae bacterium | reverse complement strand
ATAAACTTAATACATATGATTCTTATATTATTGCTGCATTTATTGATAAGGGTAATGAAGAAGTAATTGAACTTGTAAAGGAAATGATGAACAGCGAGAGAAATACAGAGATACTAACTTATCAGGTTATTAGTGCTGTGTTTTGTTGTGATAATGATGAACTTCATGACTTTATGTGCAAACTTCTTGTGGCAGCAAGGTTATCAGAGGGACTTCGCCAGGCTATCTGCGAAAGTGCAGACTGGGGATGTAAAAAAGCATTTAAAAAATTAGTACAGACTATTATGGATAATAATTTAATAAGATTTGCAGCCATAAAACGTGCAATTGGAACATGGACTGGTCTTTGCAGATATGAAGATCCAGACCGCCTTGCAAATAAGATAATGGATAATATTACTTTTGTTCTTGAAAGCAGAGATAATGCCATTAACAGAGTTAATGGGGATGACCCTGTTGATATCTATATGGGATTATGGGGTATCGGATTTTATAATATTTATGATGCCCTGGAGGTTATAAAAAATATAACAGGAGTATCTGACAATAATGTAAAAGCAAATGAATTGCAGTTACTTACAATAGGATATTTTTGCAGGGAACTTGGTTTTAAAGATGTCTCATTGCAGATAACTAATTCGGTAATTGAGGCAAATAGAGATAATTATAAGATTTTTGCTATGTTCAATGATAAATATCTTTATAATAGATACGAAGAAAAGTATGCAACTGCACTTCAAAAGAAGATGTATGAAGACAAGGAACTTGGAAAGAAACATTATGATATTTTACTGGAAATGTATAATAACATCCCTAAAAAAGAGATTGAATACAAGCCGATGTTATATCCATGGTTTTCTGCATCAGTCAGCAAGGGTAATATTTTGTACTGCATGTTAAACTGTGCCAAATGCTTAGGGGATAATGATAAGATTGATTTTATCTGTGATCGTTTAAGTGAGTTTGATACTTACAAAAGATCCCATGCTATTGAAAGAATTGGAAGTAATATTAATTCTTTAAAGCAGAGGGAAACAGTTATAAAGGCTGTTGCTGATAAGGAAAGTTACACAAGAAAATGTGCTGTTGAGATTCTTGAAAAAATTGAACTTAAGGATGAAGAGTATGAGATTCTGGAGGGCTTTGCACGTTATAAAACTGCTGAACTAAGAAGCGGAGTAATTAAATTGCTTGAGAAACGAGATGAGAAGGGCATAGGAACAAGTATATCACGTATGATTAAGACAAAGGATGAGAATATACGTCTTGCTGCAATGGATATGCTTTTGTATGCCATGGAAACATATAAGGATAATGGATTTGACTCTTTGAAACAAGAGTTAAAAGACATTGATTCTCCTAGTGACAGGGAACAGATTTTAATTGAGAAAATTACAGGCGGCAATGATGCTCTTACTGTTACAAGGGAAAATGGATATAATATTTATAATCCTGATGCTGAACTTAAGAAGCCTGATTTTAAAGCTGATATAAAGGTTGTGCAGGATTATTTTTCAATGACTAAACAGGAAATAACTGAGATTGATACAGCATTTCTTAAACTTATAGATGATAATGCTGATATGGAATATAAGGATACTTATGGTAATGAACGTATAGTGGGAAACATGGGTTCATTTAAAGGCTATCTTACATATGAGACACCTGAAGAATACGAAGAAAAAGTACCTTTATCAAAACTTTGCAATAAATTTTATGAAGAAGTTATTAAGACTCCTAAGAGGCTGTTTTGCTACAGTTACAGCTGCATGGGTGTGGATATGGAGTATTTTAAGGATGAGGATAAAAAGGCATTTAAAAATAATCTTAAGTTATTCTTTGGTGATATTTATGAATATGATACAGCTAAAGAGATTAAGGACGAGAGAGTATCTAATTATAAGTTTATTAACATGAGAAGGGACATGATTGACTATATTAAGACTCGCTTTGAGTTATCCATATCATATGAAGTGGCTCTTAATTATACAGCATATGTTGTTCTTAATATGGCTGATAATGAGATTATGTTTGAGCGTAAAAAAACAAAGTATTCATATTATGGGGATAAGATGAACATTATGGATTTTCCAATGACAAGATCCCTTATATATGAGTTACAAGGAAGAATAGATGAAAACTTTGAACTTAATTTCTGTTTACTGCATACATTTTATAAAAGACTTGCAGAAACTGATAAAATAAATAAGGAATATTATTCTAAATCCATGTCGGTGCTTAATTACTTAAGGGCTTACCAGATGGGAATTATCGATGATGATATTTTATTTAAGTCAATTATTGAAATAATAGGAGTTGCAAATGCAAACAGGGAACTTGCTATATTTGTTAAAAATGCTCCAATTAAATTTGGAAAGTATAATAAACGTGAGAATAATATCTATGTAAAACTTCTTGCTGAGGAAGGAAGAGAGTTACTAGAAGATGATACGATTCCAAAGGATAGCAAGCTATACATAGACTGTAACAGGGTTTCACAGACTATTATCGATAAGGTACTTGAGGTAGAGTTAAAAAGAGGTGACAGCGAAACTGTATTTTCTTGTATTGTTAAGAGTATTTCGGCAATATATGGACTTGATAGACTTGTTGAGATAATTAAGGCTCTTGGAAATGAAACTTTAAAAACGGGATATTATTATGGCAGAACCATATCTAAGAAAGAAAGCTTATGTCATCTGCTTTCTGTTTGTTATCCTTTATCAGATGATAATCCTGAGAAACTTAAGAAACTTCTTAAGGGAACACAGATAAAGGAAGACAGACTTATTGAAGTTGCCATGTTTGCACCTCAGTGGATAGATATTATTGAGGGATATTTAAAGGTTAAAGGAATGAAGTCAGGCTGTTATTATTTTATGGCACATACAGCTGAAACAATTAATAACAAGCGTGAAGCCATTATTGCCAAGTATACACCTTTAACAAAAGAAGAATTAAATGGCGGCTGTTTTGATGTTAAGTGGTTTAATGAGGTTTATGATATTTTAGGTGATAAAAACTTCAATAAGCTTTATAAAAGTGCAAAGTATTCTTCATCTGGAAATAAGCATACAAGGGCAAGAAAATATGCAGATGCAGCACTTGGAAAGATGGATATGGAAGAAACTAAGAAGCAGATTTCTGATAAAAGAAATAAGGACCTTCTTATGGCACTTGCTATTATTCCTTCTAAGGGAGAGGCTGATATTCTTGACAGATATGAGTTTATTCAGAAGTTCTTAAAGGAAAGCAAGCAGTTTGGCGCCCAGAGAAGAGCAAGTGAAGGTGAGGCTTCAACCTATGCACTTAAAAATCTTGCTGTAACAGCTGGATATAGTGATGAAACAAGACTTATATTATCCATGGAAACTGCTTTAGTTAAGGAGAATAAGGCATTTTTTGAGGATAATATTATTGGGGACTATAATGTTAAGATTGAAGTTGATACCCTTGGAAAAGCATCATTATGTATATCAAAGGGAGGCAAGGCATTAAAGTCCTGTCCTGCAGCAATTAAGAAGCATGAGAAGTTAATAGAGATAAAGGTTTTTTGCGATAAACTTAAGCAGCAGTACCAGAGAACTGTTAAAATGTTTGAAAATGCAATGGAAGAAAGGGAGGCATTTTCATTTAAGGAACTTATTTCCTTATGTGAAAATCCTGTTACAAAGGCAATTGTTGAAAATATTGTATTTGTTAATGCAGATGGAAAGTTTATAAGTGGATTAATAGATGATAAAGGAATTCGTGACTGTAATGGCAAGGTGACTAAGGTTTCTTCTGACAGACTGCTTAGGGTTGCACATCCATATGACCTTTATAGTAATGGTTTATGGAGTGAATACCAGAATATGATTCTTGAAATATGCAACAGTGAAGGAAGAAAGCAGCCTTTCAGACAGGTATTTCGTGAGCTTTATGTTAAACTTAAGGAAGAACTTGATAAGGACAAATCACTTATGTTTTCAGGCAATCAGATTCAGGCACAGCGTACAGTTGGTGCATTAAAAAACAGAAGATGGGTTGCTGATTATGAGGATGGATTGCAGAAAATTTATTATAAAGATAATATAATTGCTACTATTTATGCAGAGGCAGACTGGTTCTCACCCGCAGATATAGAAGCTCCTGTATTAGAAGGAGTATATTTTGCAGACAGAAAGTCATACAAGTATCTTAAGATAGAGGAAGTACCTGATATTATTTACTCTGAAATTATGAGAGATGTGGATCTTGCTGTCAGTGTTGCTCATGCAGGAGGCGTTGATCCTGAAACAAGCCATTCTACTGTTGAAATGCGAAGAGTTATACTTGAATTTAATCTTCAGTTATTTGGCATTAAGAATGTTCATTGTGAGAAGAATCATGCATTTATAGATGGAAAACATGGAAAGTATACTATTCATCTTGGAAGTGGTGTTATTCATAAGCAGGGCGGACACCAGATTAATGTTCTTTCTGTCAGCAGCGGAAAGAAGAGCAAGATATTCCTTCCATTTATAGATGAAGACCCTAAAACTGCAGAGATTATGACTAAAGTACTTACATTTGCAAATGATGATAAGATAAAAGATCCATTCATAATGGAACAGATAAAGTCATGATTTATTAAGTAATTATCTATTGACATCTTTTTTGGTTTTGTTTATAATAAAGTCAACTTAGCAAGGGCGCTGTGTTTGTCACAGCGTTCTTTTTTTATGGAGGTAGGTTATGAATAACGGATTTATTAAGATTGCATGTGCAACACCTGATGTTAAGGTAGCAGATTGCTGTTATAATGCTGATAAAATAATTGAGCAGATTGAAGAAGCAAATATAAAAGAAGTTAAAATAATATGTTTCCCAGAATTAGCAATTACGGGCTATACATGTGGTGATTTATTTTTGCAGGAAGTGTTGCTTGATGCCGCAAAGAAAGAACTGGTAAGGATTATTAAAAAAACAAAGGATACAGACATTGTATCAATAATAGGAATGCCTCTTATGGCAAATGGAAAATTGTATAATTGTGGAGTTGTTATAAACAAAGGTAAGATTATTGGAGCAGCAGCAAAAAAGAATATACCTAATTACAGTGAATTTTATGAGATGAGACATTTTACAGAAGCAGGAGAGGAATTATGTTGTGATATCAACCTTGATAATGAATTTTCAATTCATCTTGAAAATGTGCTTTTTACATGTAAGGAACTTCCTGAACTTGTGTTTGGCATTGAAATATGTGAAGACATGTGGGTTACTGAGTCACCTTCACAAAAACTTGCTAAATCGGGTGCAGTTATTATATTTAATCTTTCAGCAAGTGATGAGGTAATTGGTAAAGCAGAGTATAGAAGAACTCTTATAAAGGCACGTTCCGGTTCACTTGCCTGTACATATGCCTATGTTGATTGCGGTATTGGAGAATCAACACAGGATATGGTATTTGCCGGCCATAATATAATTGCAGAAAATGGCGGTATATTAGCAGAGTCAGAACATTTTTCAAAAGGGATTCTAATATCAGATACAGACATAAAAAAATTAATGTATGAGCGAAGAAGAATGAATACATACGATACCTATACCAATATGAAAAAGGAATATTTTTCACTTAATGTTAAAGAAACCAGATTGGATAGGAGATTTTCTGCATTTCCATTTGTTCCATCTGATAAAAAGACTCTTTTTGACAGGTGCGAGGAAATAATAACAATGCAGGCAGTGGGACTTATGACAAGACTTAGACATATAGGTTGTAAAAGTGCTGTACTTGGTCTTTCAGGCGGACTTGATTCTACACTTGCTTTAATTGTAACAGTGCATGCTTTTGATATGCTTGGTATTTCAAGAGAGGGAATACTTGCTATAACTATGCCTTGTTTTGGAACAACAGACAGAACATATAATAATGCATGTCTTCTGGCCAAGGCATACGGTGTCTCTTTAGAGGAAATCAATATATGTAGTAGTGTAACAAGTCATTTTTCAGATATAGGCCAGTCAGCAGATGTACATGATGTTACATATGAGAATTCCCAGGCAAGAGAACGAACACAAGTTCTTATGGATAAGGCAAATCAGATAGGAGGAATTGTAATAGGAACAGGTGATTTGTCTGAGCTTGCATTGGGATGGGCAACATACAATGGGGATCATATGTCGATGTATGCAGTAAATGCCTCTATACCCAAAACACTGGTTAGATGGCTTGTTAATTATGAAGCTGAAATTTCAGAAGGTGACTTAAAAAAGGTATTTTTAGATATACTTGATACACCGGTGAGTCCCGAACTTATTCCTCCCAAAAAAGATGGAACAATCTCACAAAAAACGGAAGATCTTGTGGGACCTTATGAACTTCATGATTTCTTTATGTACTATATGCTAAGATTTGGATATTCACCTTTAAAAATCTACAGAATTGCATGCCTTACCTTCGAAGATACCTATGATAAAAAGGTTATAATGAAGTGGTTAAAAGTTTTTTACAAAAGGTTCTTTTCGCAGCAGTTTAAAAGATCATGCCTTCCAGATGGTCCAAAGGTAGGAACAGTTACATTGTCACCAAGAGGCGACTGGCATATGCCAAGTGACGCCTGCGCAAATATATGGCTAAAAGAACTAGATAGTGGAAATTAATGCAAAGAAGAATGCCAATGGTGATGTAAACATTGGGTTTAATGGAAATTAAAAAAGTATAAAAAAACAGAAAGAATATAAAATCCGTTGCAATTAAATTGCTAATTCGTTATAATAAAATCAGTAATTAAAAAAGAGGGGATTGATTTTTGTGAAGTTTACATCTTTTTTGTATTTTGCAGACAGAAAGTCATACAAGTATCTTAAGATATATGACTAAAGTAATTATATTTGCAAATGATGATAAGATAAAAGATCCATTCATAATGGAACAGATAAAGGAATAAGGAAAGGTAAAAGTATGATTTTTAATAACGAGGGATATTTAGTTAATGATGAAG
>JAILNW010000424.1 GCA_024691145.1 Lachnospiraceae bacterium | reverse complement strand
AAAAACCAACTGTACACCGGCGAAAAATTGGACGCCGAATTTAATAATTTTTAAATTCTAACATATGAGAAAAAATTTCCATTTTCTCGTATGTTTATTAAGTGCACCCTTTTTTAATAAAATCATATCAAAATCTTTTTTAATTTACTCTTGACATTTCACCAGAATGCTTGATAACGGGATTTTGTTCTTCTTTCCTTTTATTTTGATACACAGTTCTTTTATATATCTTCCCTGCCCCCAAAAACTACCAGAATAATTAATCCTATGATGGTCCGTTATTGCCATCACTAATCCTTTAAATGTAGGCAGTGCTTTTAAATAGGTAAATTTCACATCTTCTTCACTATCACTTGAATTAGGATAATAATTCCAATCATGACAATCAGAACCCGTAACAAAACGCAATTTTTCCTTTACATCGTTGTCCAAAGAGTACTTTTTGTTAAAAATCTCGTTATCGCGTTGTCTAAACTCATAGGCATCAAAATACTCCATGAACAACAAATCATTAAAAGCCTCTCTACCAAGAGTCATAACATCTGATTTGTGCGGTTTTTGTGTAGATGTGGGGGTTTTCTTCTGATGTGCAATCATAATAAAATCAAGTCCCACTTCTTTCAAGAGAGCAAAATAGTCCTCCCTCAAATAAGCATCATTAATATACTTCTCTTTTCCTATCCCTTTTTCAAAAAGCTCCTCTAGGCACTTTAATCGTTCCTCGTCCCTATCATCAAAAATCGTTACAATATGAATAGTTTTCTTGCCATCAAATTTCACAGAAAACTCAACTCCAGGAAGAACCTTCTGCAATCCTTTCCCTTCATATGCTTTCAATGATTTGTACATTTCATAATTAAATCTGTCATGATCAGTGATTGCACACATATCTACCCCATTTGCTTTTAGTTTCGAAATGAGAACAGGGATATTTTCTTCAGTGTTGAATTCAACCTTCTTTCCATCTTTATGACTAGAAAAAACCGAATGAATATGCAAATCTATTTTGATAGGTTTCTCAACAATTTTATCCACGTAATACACCTTCCATGTTTTATTTTTATCCACTTACCGTTTCTAAACACTCAGAAATCTTATTTGCAACATACCAAAACATAACTGGCGGTATTGCATTCCCCAATGCCCTGTATTGTGCTGATTCACTTCCTGTTAATGAAAAGCTTTCTGGGAACGACTGAATGCGTGCAACTTCTCTTGGCGTAAACCTTCTATACCTTCCTCTCGTATATAAAACAGGATCCGTACTGTTAAGTGATACTTTTGCCAAATGCGCCCCCACAGTATTACAAGGTTTTGTCACATCTTGTGCACGCCCCTTATTCATTGAATCTCTATTTCTCATCATACCAGCAACTGCTCTCTCACTGAAAAAATATTTTTCCTCTACTTCTTCGTCTATACAATTTTGGAGTGCAACATATTCCTTTTCTTCAGAAATAACTGCATCCGGGAATTCAAAACTGATATTTAAATCTTTCCTGAATCCAACAATAATGACCCTCTCCCTTTTCTGAGGAACGCCGAATGTTGCCGAATTAAGTACTGTATATTTTACATCATATCCACTTTCCTCAAACTCCTTAATGATAAGCGGAAAAGCTTCTCTCTTGTTTGCTGTCATAATTCCCTTAACATTCTCTGCAATAAAACATTTAGGCTGTCTATCTCTGAGGATTCTACACATTTCAAAGAAAAGCATACCCTTTTCATCTTTTATTCCAAGGCGCTTTGGATTCTGCGCAACAATCGAGAATGACTGACACGGGAACCCACCTGTCAGCACATCAAACTCTGGCAACTCATCCGATGATATAGTTCTAATATCTCTGTTATCGGGTTTAATTCCAAAATTTTCTTCAAAAATATCGCAAGCACTCTGCTCAATATCATTTGCATAAACTATCTCTGTATTGTTAGATGAATAATGCTGTCCCAGATACTCAAAATCTCCTAGAATGCCCACATCTGTTCCCCCACATCCACAAAACAATGATGCAACCTTTAATTTTTCCATGTTAACAACTCCTCGAATTCTCCAACCTTAGAGGGATCAAATGTAATATCTGCTCCGTCACTTGGTACCATATCTATTTTATCTGCCTTATATAATCCAACCGGATCCTGTAGTAAAAACAACTTTTTCTCTGTTTTACTTAAAAGCAATCTATACACATAATATCTATCATGTGTACTACTTGCAGTGTTCCATTCATTCTTTGTCAAATGTATTCTATTAAAATGAAGAGGTTTTGAACTGATAGTCGTCTTAACTTCTATATATCGTTTTCTCTCATCCAACTCAACAGAACTAATATCATAACCAACTGCAAACTGTGTAGGTATTCTTTTGATTAGATGAATCAGATCTTCTCTTCCACCCAGTTTAATTCTCATACATTCATGTCCATGAACAAGGCCTTCACCGATGTCTCCAATATCTTTTGTTGTAAAGCTATCGAAATATGTCTCAACTCTTGTCTGAAGCGCCTCTTCTCTATCAAGGAACTCAGCAATATTAGGACGACCATCCGATCCTGAATTTTTCTTTAACTCATTAAATTCTTCTTCGTCGTTTGCAATATATGCAAGAATATCTGTAGAAAAATCTGTATCTTGAATATCTCTATTTACATACGCAAACCATCCTGCTGTACAACTTTTAACTGCCTCAATACTTCCCGATCTGTTATTAATCATCAAATCATATTCCGAGAACCACTCTGTAGACTCACAAAATTTAATAATTGTCTCTTCTTCAAGCGTATTTAAGTAATATGTTCTGCTATCATATGTCTTTAACAAATTTGCTATTTCCATATAATCAATAATATCGCCGGCATATCTTACAACATCACCAGTTTGATCATATTCTACTTGTTTCTTACGATTTTCGCTTATTCTATTCCACGTAGCCTCTACACCTTCGCCATCTCTTGTCACACGAAGATCATTGAATATACAGTGACATACTTCAAATTTTGTAAGTCCAACAGAATTACCACCATCTCTATTTGCAAATCTCAGTAATTGCAAAATATACTGTGCCGGCTTAAACTTGATACCTGCCTCAACTTGCTCTAATACATTTTTCGGTTTAATATGTGCACCCGGATATTGAAAGTTGTATAAAAAAACTTTAAAACTCTCTACCAAATCCTGTTTGTTTGCAAGTTCAATAGCACGTCTTCCTGGCTTATCCGTTGTCTCTGTATGCTCAATAAAGCCAAACAATGCAGATATTTCAGTTCTCCAGTTATTAATTGTCTTAAGCTCTCTATGTGCATTTCCCGGATAACGGAAGAGTGCTTCATTGACTGCTTGAACAAATTCATCTACCGGTCTTTCCCCAACACGCGCCAATTCCTCAGCAACATATATCAAAACATTCTCTATGTCGCCCTTGAATCTTGGTCTTACATGATGAATTCTAAAATAATACTCCTCTGGGATTTTATATTCACTCATTATTTTTCTCCAATGTTTCTATAATCTTGTTTGCAATTTTCTGTGCCATAATTGGCGGCACTGCGTTTCCAACCTGTCTAAACTGTTGTGTTTTATTTCCAAGAAAAATAAAATCGTCCGGAAATGATTGTAATCTAGCACACTCTCTGACCGTTGGAACTCTGTTATATTTGTAATGAAAATGATGTCTATGCCCTGTATCAATTGTCGGCGCAGGTTTATTACTTGCAAATCTAGTCCATGCAACATGAAAGTTTCGAGTATGTGCATATTCCTCTGGCAAATCTTTATAATTCCCACCATCTGGAACAAGTGAAATTATTTCTCGAACTCGATCTGAGTGACTGGCTGCCACATGATTTCTTACCTCAGAAGATCTTTCTCTCATTAACTTCTGATAAGGATTCATTGCTTCTGTTTCATACTGCATTACATCTGTTCCTAATTCACATTCAAGAGGCGGCAAATCAGACAATGCCATCATGCAGGTTACTTCTTCCGTCTGTGGTTCAGGATATACAAACTCCCCTATCCTACTTCCAACAAAAACGACTCTTCTCCTACTCTGTGGGACACCGTGTTCCGATGCACATAAAATCTTAAACTGAATGTCATATCCCATTTCTGTAAATTTTTCAATAATACTATCTTTTATCTGTCCACCAAAAAGCCCCACTAACCCTGGTACATTTTCTATCACAAACATTTTAGGGCGAATTTCATCCACTAATCTAATGTATGACAAATAAAGTTTATTCCTTGGATCATCAAACTTTCTTGGTCCAGAAAGTGACATTCCCTGACAAGGAGGCCCCCCAATAATAACATCAATTATTTTGTCGCCTATAAGCGGTTTAATGTCTTCTTCATAATGAACTTGTGTAATATCCCCACATATTGATTTTGCACCCTTATGATTTAATTCAAAAGTTTCAAGTGCCTTTGCATCATTATCAATGCCCAGAAGAACATTAAAACCTGCTCGTTCAAATCCATAAGAAAGTCCTCCACATCCGCAAAACAGGTCTATAACATTATACTTTCTCATTGTTAGTCTCATCCTTTCGTCTTTTATCTTCTGGCTTTTGTGTATTAGCCGGAATTGCCCATGCTTCTCCAAGTTTAAAGACTCCAGGTATTCGTCCTTCAGAGCATAATATTTGCACTCTTCGTTGAGAAATATTCCATTTCTTTGATGCTTGGTTTGCTGTCATATATTCCATTTCTTACACCTCAAAAAACACATTTTAACCGTTATATGTAGTATATTCGACGGGGCGAATAATAGTAAGAAAAATCTATTTCAAAACTATTCCATCTCTATTGTTGCAGGTGGTTTTCCTGTACAGTCATACAGTACTCTGTTTACACCCTTAACCTCATTTACAATTCTGCTTGTAACCTTACCAAGTAACTCCCAAGGAAGCTCTGCGCTTTCTGCAGTCATAAAGTCAGTAGTTGTAACAGCACGAAGAACAACAGCATAATCATAAGTTCTCTCATCACCCATACATCCTACAGAACGCATGTTAGTAAGAGCTGCAAAATACTGGTTAATCTTCTTATCCCAGCCAGCCTTAGCAACTTCCTCACGGTAAATTGCATCTGCATCCTGAACAATTCTAACCTTCTCAGCTGTAACCTCTCCAATAATTCTTATACCAAGACCAGGTCCTGGGAATGGCTGTCTGAAAACAAGATACTCTGGAATACCAAGCTCTAAACCTGCCTTACGAACCTCGTCCTTAAATAACATTCTGAGCGGCTCAATAATCTCTTTAAAATCAACACAGTCAGGAAGACCTCCAACATTGTGATGAGACTTAATAACTGCTGACTTGCCAAGTCCGCTCTCTATAACATCAGGATAAATAGTACCCTGAACAAGATAATCAACAGCACCAATCTTCTTAGCCTCTTCTTCAAAAACTCTTATAAACTCTTCACCGATAATCTTACGCTTAGCTTCAGGTTCTGTAACACCCTTTAACTTCTCATAAAATCTCTCCTGTGCATTAACTCTTATAAAGTTAAGATCATAAGGTCCATTTGGTCCAAATACAGCTTCAACCTCGTCACCTTCGTTCTTTCTAAGAAGTCCCTGGTCAACGAACACACAAGTAAGCTGTTTGCCAATTGCCTTAGATAATAAAACTGCTGCAACTGAAGAATCAACACCGCCTGATAAAGCACATAAAACCTTACCATTACCAACTTTCTCTCTAATACTCTTAATAGAAGACTCAACGAAAGAATCCATCTTCCAGTCGCCCTTACATCCACACACGTTGTACAAGAAGTTACTAAGCATCTTAGTTCCCTCAACTGTGTGCATAACCTCAGGATGAAATTGTGTTGCATATAACTTTCTTTCAGCATTCTCCATAGCTGCTGTAGGACATGCATCAGAATGAGAAGTTACTCTGAATCCCTCTGGCACCTTCTCTATATAATCAGTATGACTCATCCAGCATATAGTTTCCTTAGAAACTCCCTTGAATAATAAAGAGCTGTCATCTACATAAATAGTAGTCTTACCATATTCTCTTACATTGGCTGTAGTAACCTTACCACCAAGCAAATGAGACATAAGCTGAGAACCATAACATATTCCAAGTACAGGTATACCAAGGTCAAAAATCTCCTTAGAACACTTAGGTGACTCCTCTGCATAAACACTTGCAGGTCCCCCAGTAAATATAATACCCTTAGGTGCCATCTCCTTAATCTTATCAAGACTTAAAGTATGTGGGTGCACCTCACAATAAACGTTACATTCTCTTACTCTTCTTGCTATCAGCTGATTATACTGTCCTCCGAAATCAAGAACAATAACTAATTCCTTATCCACAAAATCACTCCTCGTAAATGTATATAAAATATAAATATTTCTCCACTATTTAATCATAATACCACATAAACAGTTATATATCAAGTGTTTCACAAAAAAGCAATAATCTCCACTTGCATAATATTTCTACTTATATTGTACTTACTTCGTATACAATTCATCTGAAAGGAAATTAATTTATATTAATTTATTTGATATTGATGTATATTGAAATATTTTCCAATTAGTGTTACAATGAACTTGTTTAAATATTTGAGAAAGGATAAGCTGTCCTTTTGACAGCGGGTGTACACATGGATATTAAGAAGAATATTGCAGATATCACTGATAAAGTGAAGAACGACAAGGATTTTCAGAAGGAATTAAAGAAAGATCCTATTAAAGCAGTTGAAAAAGCAACAGGAATTGATTTACCAGATGATAAAATCGAAAAAGCAGTTGAAGTTGCTAAAGATAAAATTGGTGACGTTGTAGAGAAGAAATTCAAGAAATAATTTTTAACGGACCAGAGATTTTAATATCTGGTCCGTTAATTCTATATACCTCCATTAAATTAATTCACCTGAAAAATGCTGTATCTCATGCTGTATTATCTGTGCTGTAAATCCACTATACTTGCCCTTCTGAGGCATAAAGTTTTTATCCAGATACTCTACTTCTATCTCTTTATAGCGTACACATGGTCTTACTCCCTCTAATGACAAACAGCTTTCCTCTGTTTCATACTTACCAGTCATTTTTGTAATTTTAGGATTAATCATAGGCAATATAAAAGGACCAGCCATTACAACAATTATCTGTTTTTTAACACCTATCATATTGGCAGCCATACCAACACATCTGTCCTCATTAGCTTTCAATGTATCAATTAAATCTTCAACCACCTGCTTATCATTTTCCGTTGCAGGCTCTGATTTCTGCTGAAGAAAAAATGGATCTCTTACTATATTTTTAACCATAAAAAAGCCTCCTTTAATGTACATATCATAAATGTATCATTTAAAGAAGGCTTTGTCAATTAATTATATATTCATGCTCATTTCACCAATATAAGCAACATCACCAGTCATATTTACATTATAGTCATCATCAATTTCTATATCTAATATTCCTCCTGGCATGTGTACACTTACAGGGGATTTTACAAGACCAAGTTTGCAAGCTGCTCCTGCTGCTGCACAGCTGCTGCTTCCAGAGGCCAGTGTATAACCTGCACCTCTCTCAAAAATCTCAACTTTAATATTATGTTCATCAAGTACCTGAACAATCTGTGTATTAATTCTTTTAGGAAAATACTTTGCAGCTTCCGAATACTTGCCTATCTCACAAACCTTTTCTTTAC
>JAILNW010000422.1 GCA_024691145.1 Lachnospiraceae bacterium | reverse complement strand
AGAAGAACAAGTGGTTTCTTTGATATAAGGACTTTAGATGGAACGAAGGTAAACAAAGGCAGCCTGAGTTGTAAAAAGATTAAATTTTTAGAAACATCTCAGGGTTATCTTATAGAAAAAAGAAAGGTAATGACTTAGTTTTAAGTGTGCTCCTCTGTGACTTAGTCACGGGTGTCCGCACTTGATGTGTCAAGGTGATTTATGAAATTATATGCAGTATGGTATGGAAAAGATTTTAAATATGGCACAAGAGGAAGTGTATACAAAGATTGTCAAAATCCAGATGAGATTTTAGATGAATTTGTATTTCTGTATTACATAGCAGAAGTGGGAGATACGTTGATTTATATAGATACTGGCTTTCGTGATAAGGCATTAGCTGAAAAAATGGGAATTACTTTGTTTGAAGTCGGGCATGAAATAAAGCAGGTTTTTGGAGGCAAAAGAGCAAAGATTGTGATGCTTACTCATACTCATTGGGATCATGTTAATAATTTGGACCTGTATCAGGATGCAGAAATTATAGTTTCGGACTTGGCATATTCTACTATGTTGAATTATGTTAATGTTTCTGATAAGGTAAAAAATATGAATTGGAATAAATTTACAAAAGTTACAAAAGAACTTGATGTTGAGAATTTTTTCCGTTTTGTAGTAATTGGTGGTCATACACCAGACTCTGCGATTATTAAATTTCAGGTTGGAAATAAGAATTATGTAATTACCGGAGACGAGTGTTATCTTTGTGATAATCTCACAAAGGAGCTTCCAGTTGGAAGCTATGTTTCTAGTGAGAAGAATAAGGTATTTATACATGAGATGAGAAAAGAAGGACGGATACCATTTACATTTCATGATAAGTCTATTTTGGAGAATGGGAAAAAGATAACAGAGCATATTATACAAGTGCTGTAATATATATATTAAATAATGCATTAGACGATAGTAAAGGGAGTTATTAAGTGTAAAATGAATTTGAAATTAAAAGAATAGGATTAGATGAAATAGACCATGTAAGAGAATTATTTATTGGTGTATTTACAATTGCACCTTTGAATGATGACTGGTCAGATTCACAACAGCTTAATTCATATTTGAACGACTTAATGGAACAGAATAAGGACGCATTAAAAAATATTTTATGGAGGATGTTTACTATGTATACAATAAAACATAATGAATTAAGTGCGGAAGAATTTATATTATTATGGGAAACAGTGTGGGGACCAGGACCTTCTCTGGAACAGACAAGACTTGCTATGGAACATACGATATTCAGAGTTTCTGTTTTTGACGGAGATAAGATAATTGCCATGGCAAGGATGATTGGAGATATGGGATTGGATTATTACATTAAAGATGTAATTGTAAGACCTGAATATCAAGGAAAAGGAATTGGGCGTCTGCTCATAGAAGAGTTATTAAAATTTGTCAATGATAATGGAATTTGTAATACTGGGGTAGTTGTTGAATTGTGTGCCGAGCCTGATAAAATACCTTTTTATCAAAAATTTGGATTTGATGCTAATGAAGCACAAAGATTAAAAATGATGTATCAGGTCAAATAAGCTCACTTAAAAAATGAGGTCAACCTCTATAGATTGTATTGAGAGAGAAATATTGAACAGTAAGAACATTATTCATGTAATAGAGGAACGAGATAGATAAATTCTTTCAAAATTGAAAAATGGAGGAAAAATAATATGAATTTGACATTACATTTAAATGCAAGGTTTCAGCCTGAACACCGATTTGAATTAGAGGATGCTTTGCAAGTTATTTTTGATAATAATAATGCAGGTGAAGTTACTGGCGGAGGAACATTATTAAATGAAGATGGTGAGATTGAAAGTTGTGATATTGAAATCTATTTATATGAAAGTCAGAAAGATTTGGAATGGCTTGAAGGTCTGCTTAATAAATTAGGTATTCCAAAAAGATCTGAGATACAAGGTATAGAACCACCAATTAGTGTTGGGACGTTAGAGGGCTTGGCAATATATTTAAATGGAACAGATCTTCCTAAGGAAGTATATAGTAGTTGTGATATTAATTATTTAATAGACCAGCTAAATCAAGCCCTTCATTCAATTGGATCAATGTATAGTTATAGGGAACTTGAAAAATATACTGCGTTATATTTTTATGGTACATCATTTTCCATAATGAAAGAAAGAATAGAAACTATTGTTTCAACTTATCCATTATGTCAAAAGTGTCGTATTGAGCAAATTGCATAACTATATAGGGATTTATGGAGGACTCACATTATGGAAGAAATATCATCAGCAAAAAATACATATGGAAGTGTTCGTAAACTGCTAGAACCATATAAACTTGAACCAACTGAATACCATATGGCATTTGCATTAGCACTTGGGAAAATAATACCTGCATGTGAAAAAGTGTTTCCTAAAGAACTAAATTGCTTTGATATGGCAATTGAAACAATGATGTTTGTGGCACATATGGAATAGGAGGGAAAGAAAAATGGAGTTTGTGGAAGATTATTTGTCAGATAAGAGAAGAAAAGAAATTGAAGCGATGAAAATATACAATCCTCTTGCGCAAGTAACATATGATAATATTAATTTTGCAGTTATAAAAAGTATAGATGAAAAGTATATACTGAAACCGTTATTAGGATATGGTAATTATTTCAGAGAGTTTGGTGTACATGAGGTTGATAAATCTATTTATCGTCGCTATGCTTTTGTATATGAAAATAAAATTATTTATTTCCATATACTTAATAAAAATATAAAAAGTAGAGAAGAGTTTATAAGAAGAATTCTTTATGTGAGAAAGGTATACAAAATAGAAGTAATAGAAGAATTTAATGAAATAGAAGCATTATGTAAGGCGGTATTTTTTGATGAAAGAGGATTTAGATGTAATAATAGAGTGGATAAAAAAGTAAATATTCAATACGGAAAAAAAATAATTATAAAGGAGTTTTGATTATGGAAGAGCAAATTTATTAAGAAAAATTTCTAGAGTGGATTGAAAATTTTGAAAACGCTATTAAATATTATAATGTACAAGATGCTAGTATGGGAGAACAGATACAGGCTATATATGTATGTCTCTCAAAATTATAATCCTAATATAAAAGGAGAAGGATATGCATATTTTGGAGCTGGTGTCGGTCAACTGCGGGAAAATTCTGGAGCAAGAGTATTTAACATTGTAGATCGTTTGTGTAAAATAGATGGAAATGGATATATTTCAAGTACGGAAGCAGGTGTGTTATTTAATGATCCTTGTTTTAAAAAAAGTTTTACAGAATTTATTAGAACAAAATTACCAGTAGGTGTAGATATGGGAAAAAATATTAAATTGTGGAATAATCAGCACAATCCATATGAAGAAATATCATCAGCAAAAAATACATATGGAATAGGAGGGGAGAAGAGTGGAGTTTGTAAAAGATTATTTATCCGATGAGAGAAGACAAGAAATTGAGGCGATGAAAATACGTAATCCACTTGCAAAAGTAACATACGATAATATTGATTTTAAGGTGATAAAAAGTATAGATGAGTATTATGTATTAATAAAATTAAATGGATATGGAAATTATTTCAGAGAATTTGGCGTACATGAGAGGGATAATTCTATATATGCATATTATGCATTTGTTTATGGAGATACGTTAATGTATTATAATATTTTAACTAAAAATATAAAAACAAATGAAAAATTGATAGGTAGAAAAGTATATTCTCGAAATGAGTTTAAGTTAGAAAAAATAAAAAATTTTAAGGAAGAGGTTGCCTTGTGTAAAGCAATACATTTAAGTAATGAGTTTAAAAATTTTATAGCTTCATCAAAAGTTTCTAACCAATTAACCTCATTAATATTCATAATTAAAACTCCTTAATAATTAACTTATTTCCATATCTTATATTAATTTTACTATCCACATTAATAAAATTTTTAAACTCATTACTTA
>JAILNW010000420.1 GCA_024691145.1 Lachnospiraceae bacterium | reverse complement strand
TATTGCTTGTTGTAATATCATGAGCATCAATACCATATACAACTATAGTTACGTATCTCTGATCTTTTGTATTAAAGTGATTCTCTGTCTTCTTTCCATCCAGATCATCAATTGCAGGTATATTATCTCGTTCAATAAATCCCAGCCTTGCCTTTATATTTATCAAAAACAGCATACCGATAAATACTACAATAGCTATAATAGGAATAATTATATACTTAAGACTTGCGGGCTTTTTAGGCTCATAATCCGTTGTATACTCGTCTTCGATTACATTCTCCGTATAATCTACAAAACTATCTTCTTCCCCTTTAAGCTGCCACTGTTCTTCCTGTTTGTTACTTCCTGTATCCATACACAAATCCTCCATTAAAGAATTAGCAATAATAGAAACAAATACATTCCCATATATCTATTATAACCACATTTGTCCCTAATTACAATATTATATTAACATTTTTGTAATACTGCTTTTATTTTTTTTCCAAATATAGTAAAATAGATATATGATAAAACTAGGAGGAATTTTATGCATAATAAGTATATAGTATCCCTTGACCAGGGTACAACAAGTTCAAGATGTATTATATTTGACCATAATGCACGTATTATTAGCAGTGCACAGCTTGAGTTTTCTCAGATTTTTCCAAAGGCTGGCTGGATTGAACATAATCCTGATGAGATTTTCTCTTCTCAGTTAAATGTTATGTTTCAGGCTTTAGCAAATGCTAAACTTTCATACGAAGATATTGCAGCCATTGGAATAACTAATCAGAGAGAAACAACTGTTATATGGGATAAAGAAACAGGAAGGCCTATCTATAATGCCATTGTATGGCAATGCAGACGTACTTCTAAAAGAATTAATGAAATTGTATCAGAGGGGCTTGGTTCTTACATACAGGAAACAACAGGTCTTATTCCTGATGCTTATTTTTCAGCTACAAAGATAGAATGGATACTTGATAATGTTGATGGTGCAAGAGAATTAGCAGAACAGGGAAGACTCCTTTTTGGAACTATCGACACGTGGCTTATGTGGAAGTTGTCAAATGGTACAATTCATGCAACTGATTACACAAACGCTTCAAGAACCATGCTTTTCAATATTCATACATTGGAATGGGACAAAACGCTTCTTGAAACTTTTAACATACCAAGAGAAATCCTTCCTAAAGTTCAGCCTTCAGGAAGTTTGTTTGGTTATGTTGACAGTTCAATATTCATAAACAATGCTGATGTTAAAATACCTATTTGTGGAGTTGCAGGTGACCAGCAGTCAGCACTTTTTGGCCAATGCTGTTTCTTAAGCGGAATGGCAAAAAATACTTACGGAACAGGATGTTTCCTTCTTATGAACACAGGTCATAAGGCTATTAAATCTAAAAATGGCTTAATTACTACTATTGCCGCAACAAGTGATGATAATATTGATTATGCACTTGAAGGAAGTGTTTTTATTGCAGGTGCTGCAATTAAATGGCTAAGGGATGAACTTCGTATAATTGATAATCCTGCAGAGACAGAAGCCCTTGCTAATAGTGTTAAAGACACCTGTGGTATGGTAATTGTTCCTTCATTTACTGGTATGGGTGCTCCATACTGGAATCAGGACGCACGAGGTACTGTTTTCGGACTTACAAGAGGTACATCCAAAGCTCACTTTGTAAGAGCAACTCTTGAATCCCTTGCATATCAGACATATGATGTTATTACTGCAATGGAAAAGGATTCCGGAATAACTTTATCAAATCTCCACGTTGACGGAGGTGCAAGTAATAATAACTTCCTTATGCAGTTCCAGTCTGATATTCTTGATGCAGTTGTATCAAGACCTTCAAACACTGAAACAACAGCACTTGGTGCTGCTTTCCTTGCAGGATTAAACATTGGATACTGGAAAGATAAGGCTGAATTAATAAACCTTCAGAATAACAGCACAACATTTACTCCTAATGATACAAAGGAACACGTCGATAAGCTTTTAAAACACTGGCATAAAGCAGTAAAAGCTTCCATTGCATGGGCAGACGATAAGTAGAGTAAAAGCCACCGGAATAAACTGGTGGCTTTATTTTATTCAATCTGATCTTCTGTATTTTATGTTTCTTCCTGAGTAAGATTATTATATATCTACTCTTCACGATACGACCTCAAATTCCTCACGCATATTCAATATGCGTGAGGAATTTGGCGAAGACATGCTAACATATACTATAACAATAGGAATAACCATCCTGTTTTTGTACAGCTCTGCAAAATATTGATTTAACATTGCATCTGCCATATTCTTTTGTCCATATGTCAAAATTTCCAGTTTTTCTTATTGCTATTCTTCCAGTCATTTTCCCATTATATTTATATTTTTCAGGAACATTGGCTGTAACAATATCTCCCGTCATAAATCCTTCGTATGTTTTGCTCCTTTCTTTAA
>JAILNW010000419.1 GCA_024691145.1 Lachnospiraceae bacterium | reverse complement strand
CAAAGTTTTATGCAGAATTTACATTTGATGCAGATGCACCAAGCTATCCTTTAGTTACAGTAGAAGCAAGAAGTGATAGTTTTAATGCAAATTACAAATGGACTTTTGATTTCAAAGAAGCAACAACTAATAAGACATTTAAGGTTGATCTTGCAAAGTTATCAGATGAATTAACTAGCGAGTTAGTTAATAATTGTAAATGGGCTTTTACTTGCAGCGATTCAATAACAGATGAAAGTTATGTTACAATTAAGAATTTTAAGATAGTTGATAATGTAAATAAAGTCACTTATACAGCAGATGACATTGATGAAGTTACATTAGATGGTAATACTAAGAAACTTACAATGAATACGCTTAATAAGAGCAATTATACACTTAAAGATTCAACTGTAATTTATTATAAAGGTTTTGAGAATCCTAACATCCATTACAAAGTAGGTAATGGTGACTGGACTAGTGCACCTGGTATTGAAATGACTGCAACTAATGAGAAGGAAGGATATACTCATAAAGCATATATTAACTTAAATGGAAGCGATAGTGTAACAGCATGTTTCAACGATGGTAATGGAAACTGGGATAGTAATTTCGAAAAGAATTACACTTTTGGTGCTGGTACTTATACATATGATGCATATGGTAATATTAATAAGATTGAGGATGCAAAGTTTGCTGCTAATCTTTATGCAGATGAAGTTTCTCCGATTTCTCTTGATAAGAAGGTTACTTTAAAAACTGACGTAATTGGTGCTAAAGGCAATTGCACATACAAGTTTGGTTATGTAACAGATGATGAAGAGTTTGTTTTAAGAGATTACAACAGTGATTCGACTTTTACATATGATAAGTTTGTAAATGGTTCATATACATTTTTCGTAGACGTTAAAGATTCAAATGGAGACGTTGTAAGAGCAAAATTATATGATTTCCAGTCAAGAAAAGTTGAAGGCTCTATGTTTGACATGAATACTAGAAATTGTCTTATAGGCGAGAAGGTAACTGGTAAGGCAACATTTGATTTCGAAGTAAAGAATGGCAAGGATAATGAGTATGTATATACTGCAACAAGAAGCCAGGATAAGACATCAATCCATCTTCCAGTTAATGAGAATGGTGAGTTTGAGTTTGTTCCTGAAACTTGGGGTGAGTATGAAATCAATTGTACAGTAACAGATGCAGCTGGAAATACTGCTAGTATTTCAGGATATGTTACAGTTAATGATGAAGAGGATTCGCTTAAGATATTCAGTTATTATTCATTTGGTAAGGATAATAAGGGCGTTGTAATAAAGAATCAGATGTATACTTTAAATCTTAATATTCGTGGCGGACAGGAACCATACACATACAGCTATGAATATGAGAATGTTGATACAGGAAGCAAGGGTGTTCTTGAATCATATGCTGAGTATTATGAGAGTGCACATTTTTATCCAACAGAATTAGGAAAGTATAAGGTTACAGCTACAGTAACAGATGCAGCTGGTGCAACTGTTACAACAACAGATGAATTTGTTTGTGAAACTGTTATGATAACTTCAGTTGAATTTAATCCTGAAGAAGGACATGTAGGCGATGCAATCGAAATGACTACTAATACAGTTAATGAGATGTATTATAGATTTGCTAACTCAAGAACATATACAATTACTCATAGAGAATCTGGAGAAACAGAAGAAGTATATGACAATGTATTAATGCATGGAAGAACAGCTATATGGACACCTAAAAAAGCTGGTATATATGATATAAAGGTAACTGTTAACTCTTATGGAGCAGGTCCAGCATATTATGATACAACATATACAGTACTACCAAGTGGTAATGAAACAGTTATTTATTACAAGGGATTTGAAAATCCAAACGTACATTACTGTGTAGATGGTGGTAACTGGACTAATGTTCCTGGATATCCAATGGAAGCAACTACTGAAAAAGAAGGATATAATTATAAAGCAGTAATTAATCTTGGTGATGCTAATGGTGTTACAGTTTGCTTTAATGATGGAAAGGGAAACTGGGACAGTGCAAATGGAAGAAATTACAGATTTGAAACTGGTGTTTATACATATGAGAACGGTAAGTTAAACAAGATTAAATAATAAAAAAATAATTATATAACAAAAGCCTGAAGATTGAATCTTCAGGCTTTATCTATATAATTATTTAACTTCATATGTTTTATCTGGTTCTGCAAAAATAATAACATTGTTGTCAGGATATCTGTTAGTTCCATCTGAAAATACCACTTTTCCTGTATCAAAATCTTTTGTAAACGTATAACAATATAGTCCGTTAGATTCTTCTTCCATTAGTTCTCCAGGGAAAGCATTGTTTTGTTTTACTGCATTAATTGAATCATCATATACATAAGCATATATTGTATCTTCCCAGTTAGAAGGAGCTTTAAAATATATCTTATCGCCTTTAGAAAGATTAATCTTCTTTGTAAATACAAAACGTCTTACTGATTCGACTCCATCGTTATTATATCCTCTTAAACACAAATCAATAGTTAAATCGTCTTTTAAATCATCACCAAGAGTAATAGAATCTCCATCTGAAAATGAAATTTCTTTTCCATCATTTATGGAATATGTAGATTCTTTACAGTTTGTTGCAAGTAGTTTTAAAGAGATTGTATCTTCTGTAAATGAAAAACTTGTATTTTCAGGGACATCTACAGTTGCAGGATAATCTTTTGTAACATAATTTTTTGAGTTACACAATACCACAATTGAAGAAGCAGGAACAACACCATTTAATTTGCCATTGCTTACAGTAAATGTTGCTGTTTGTCCAAGTTTATCTACATAAGTATCATCTGTAAGTGTTGTAACTGCATTAACAGTATAGTCTTCTTGAGAACCATTAATTATCATAGTTCCTACAGTTCCTCGTTCTATAGCCAAAATTTTACGATTAGAATCAAGATTAACTAATTTGGAAGGCTGCCCAATGGTTGCATTGTGAAATCTGTTAGCAGCAATAACTCTTGGATCTTTATAACTGTTATTTCCAGAGACACCTATACGGTTAAGTGTTCCAAATCTGTCGTTACTTGAGTTTCCATATGGTCTTGAATAAAATAATGGAACTGTTTGTCCAGTTGCACTAAGTATTACCCATCCGTATATAACAGCATCATCATTCATTTTGTGATTACCATCATTAATATAATTATCATGGGATTCTACCCAGGTTACAAGTCTTGATGGATCGATGCCTGATGCATTATAATTGGTATAAGATGAAGCTAAAGTTGAACGCTGCTGAGAGGCACTTCTCATTGTACTACCATAAGCACTGGCTGTAGTTGCACCAATCATATTATTATAATCTTTAAGTCGTTCATTGTCGCCTTGTAATACCTCACCATAATTAAATATCTTATCAGCATTATGGATCTCTGTTGTTACTCTTGTCCAAAAATTATTCTCTCTTGATTCAAGCTCAGGATCATCAGGGAGAGCTATGTGTTTAGCTGTATCATATCTGAATCCATCTACGCCATAATCGATAGCTTTATTAAGAAATTTAATAAAATAATCCTGGAAAGAAGGATTCTCAGTGTTAACATCTATTAATCCTCCCATTGCACACATAGTACATTGTAAACGGTCTCCATAGTTACCAATATTGTTCCTGCCAGTAGAATGATAAAGCATGTCAAGTCCTCCAGCGGCAGTAAGTAAATTTTTGTTTACTGAAGTCTCAGGGCCAGTGTGGTTTGGAACAACGTCTACAATTATATGAATTCCGTATTTATCAGCTTCCTTACACATGGCAGCAAATTCTTCTTCAGTACCAAGCTGGTAATTTCCTATAGTCCAGTCCGTAGGCTGGTAATGATAATACCATTTTCCAACGCCATTAAGGGTCATGGCGCCCTTGCCACCTACAACACATTCGTTAATAGGGGAAGTCTGAATTGCAGAGTATCCACAATCTGCAAGTTCCTCCATGTGTTCTGTAATGGTATTAAAAGACCAGCACCAGGCTTGTATTATTACACCATTAGATACTTCCTTTGCCAGCTTATAAGTGCTGGAATCTCCAATGCTTTTTTTCACAGTGTTACTTTTGCCTAATGGATTATTGCCATTCATAAAGTAGTTATAAGCAAAAATACAACCACCTAAGCTGGTGACAAAAAGCAAAATAGATAATGTATATATAGTTTTTTTCTTCATATGATTCCTCCAAAAAATATATCCTTAACGTCAAAATCATTTTACTTATATTTACATTTTATCATATTTAACGCAAAAAATAAAGCATTTATTAAATGTCATGATTATTGTTAAAACGTTGTCAA
>JAILNW010000398.1 GCA_024691145.1 Lachnospiraceae bacterium | reverse complement strand
ATATCCATATAAAAGGGTTATAATGGTATATAAATATATTAGAGAGCTTAAAATTAATCCTGCAATATGGCTTCTAGTGTGCTTTATAATATTCCTGCCCTTTAATAAAATGTCCTGCAAAATGGTTACCCTTGATATTGGACAGGGGGAGTGTACATATATAAGGACCGGGGATGGAAAACACATATTATCTGATTGCGGAAGTTCTGATGAAAAGAAGATAGCAGAATATAAAGTTATGCCATGTTTAAAATATTATGGAACAAGAAATCTTGATTATGTTTTTGTAAGCCATTGCGATAATGACCATATATCAGGAATTAAGGAAATTGTAGAAGATAATCTTGATATAAACATTGGTAAAATCATTTTGCCATATTTAAAGGAAGAACAAAAGAGCGACAGTTATAGGGAGTTTGAGAAGCTTTTTGATAAAAGCAAAATCATATACTTTTGTAATGGAGATATGGTGAAAGGCAGAGGTTATAGGATTACATGTTTTCATCCCGATGATAATGGCATTTATGCTGATGAAAATGGTTATTCCATGTGTCTGCTATATAGTACTGGAAAGCATAATGTCTTATTTACAGGGGATATTGATACATTACATGAAGAAAGCCTTGCAAAAAATCTATCTGATAAGGGTATTAAATATGTGGACATACTTAAGGTACCTCATCATGGTTCAAAAACGTCAACATCTGAACTGCTGCTGGATACAATAAAACCTGACTATGGTATAATATCGGCAGGATTAAATAATAGTTATGGACATCCAAATAATGAGGTTTTAGAAAGACTTGATAAGTATAATGTTAAAGTATATAAAACTTTAGGAAAAGGTGCTATTGTAACCGATGGTTTAAAAAGCCAAGAAGTCAGAATAAACATTTTCAATGAATAGCTAAAGGAAATATTGGGTAACATTACTTTATATACATTTATGGAGGAATGTTATGTTTAATTTTATTAATACAGACCTTGCTGTTGAAATACATGAAAGTTATTCTGGTAATAATGTTGAAATTGACGGAGTTGAGATATTCAGGGAAAGAAATGAAAGTGGTAATATTAGAATGACAAGGGTTGCTATAAAAAGTGAAGAATCAGCACGAAAAATGAATAAACCAGAAGGTCTTTATATTACTCTTGATTGTATAAATAAAGCGAATATCTATGAAGAAATGAATGATGCCTTATATACTGTACTTTTTAAGATGTTACAAAGATACAGAAAAAAACAAATATTAGTTGCAGGTCTGGGTAATCCGTATGCTACGCCGGATTCACTGGGACCTGATACTGTGTCTAAAGTAAATGCAACAAGACACCTTATAAATATATATGGAAAAGATTTCCAAAATAAAAATAATATGTTTAATGTGGCAACGGTTATTCCGGGGGTTCTTATTCAGACAGGCATGGAGTCTGTAGATATTATAAAGTCTCTGGTTAAGGAAAATAACATTGGTCTTGTGATTGTTATTGATGCTTTGTCTGCACGAATGGTCAAAAGACTAAGCAGTACAATACAGATTACTAATACAGGAATTAATCCAGGAAAGGGAGTTGGTAATAACAGAAGCCCTATAAATAAAAAGGTACTTGGCTGCGATGTAATTGCAATAGGTGTTCCTACTGTTATTGATATGACAACTATAGTTAGTGATATTATGGGGGATTATGAATATATTGAGGAAGCAAAATATTATGAGTTCATGATGAAAAAGATAAAGGAACTGGAAAAGGATAAATTGTATGTTACAAGCAAGGATATTGATGAGGAAATCGCTAAAATGTCTGAAGTAATAGCAATGGTTTTAAATAAAGTCTTTGGATTTTAGTAAAATGTGTAAAAATTTGCTTAACTTATATTGAAAAAAATCTTATTTAATGATAAAATGTATTGTCGGAGGATATTATGTTTTTTTAGAAGGAATTGTTTTATATTATGGATAATAAAGAAAACAATAATTTACCTGTAAAAAAGGTCATTGATACTCCGCAGACTAATAATACGGATACTCAGATAGCAGTTAAAAGTTCTTTTAGTAATGTATTTACGCCATATGAGAGACTGGTACATTACCATGAGACTGATAAGATGGGAATTGTACATCATTCTAACTTTATAAAGTGGCTTGAAGAGGCCAGGGTTGATGTTATGTCACAACTTGGATTTTCATATGATGAGATGGAAAGAATGGGAATTATTAGTCCTGTGCTTAGTATTTCATGTGATTACAGGGGAATGGTTAAGTTTAATGATACTGTTCTTGTTTATACTAATATTGAAAGTTATAATGGTGTTAAGATGACACTTAGTTATATAATAACGGATAAGAAAAGCGGAGAGGTCAGAGCCAGTGCAACAAGTGGCCATTGCTTTTTAGACAGCCATGGAAGACCTATTTCACTTAAGAAGCAATATCCGCTGATTAATGATAAGTTACTCAAGATAACTGAGAAAAATAAATAGAATGGAGTTTTTAGTTTATGGAAAAAGTTTATAACCATAAAGTGGTAGAAAAGAAATGGCAGGAATTTTGGGAGAAGAACGAGACTTTTAAGACAGACGTATGGGATTTCAGCAAGCCTAAGTATTATGCGCTTGATATGTTCCCATATCCATCAGGTGTAGGTTTACATGCAGGACACCCTGAAGGATATACTGCAACAGACATAATGTCGCGTATGAAACGTATGCAGGGATATAATGTACTTCATCCAATGGGATATGATTCATTTGGTCTTCCAGCAGAGCAGTATGCTGTTAAGACAGGTAATAATCCTAATGGATTTACTCAGGAGAATATTAAGACTTTCTCTAAGCAGCTTAAGGAACTTGGATTTGATTATGACTGGTCTAAGATGGTTGCTACAAGTGACCCTGAATTTTATAAGTGGACACAGTGGATTTTTAAGCAGTTATATCTTGATGGATATGCACAGTATATAGATATGCCTGTTAACTGGTGTGAGGAGCTTGGTACAGTTTTATCTAATGACGAGGTTATTGATGGAAAGTCTGAGCGTGGCGGATATCCTGTAGTAAGAAAGAACATGAAGCAGTGGGTTATAAACCAGCCTGCATTTGCAGAAAAACTCCTTGAGGGACTTGAAGAGATTGACTGGCCTAAGTCAACTAAAGATATGCAGAGACACTGGATTGGCAAGTCTGAGGGTGTTGAAGTTAAGTTTGACATTGTTGATGGCGGAGAGTTTTCAATATTTACAACTTGTATAGAGACTATTTATGGTATAACATTTATGGTTCTTGCTCCAGACGGACAGATTGTTAAGGATCTTATGCCTAGAATTAAAAATAAGGATCAGGTTAATGCCTATATTGAAGAGACACTTAAGAAGAATGATATGGACAGAACAGAACTTAATAAAACTAAGTCAGGATGTCCTCTTGAGGGTGTTTATTGTATTAACCCTGTTAATGGCAAGAAAGTACCTTTATATATTGGTGATTTCGTACTTGCAAGTTATGGTACTGGTGCAGTTATGGCTGTTCCTTCACATGATCAGAGAGACTTTGAGTATGCAATAGCACATAATATTCCTATGATTCAGGTTATTGATGGCGCTGATGTAAGTGAGAAGGCATTTGAAAAGGGTGAGTACCTTGGAAAGGGCTGCAAGCTTATTAATTCAGAAGAGTTTACAGGACTTACTGTTGAAGAAGCCAAGGGTGCAATTACAGATAAACTTGTAAAGATGGGTGTTGCAAAGAAAACTGTTAATTATCACTTCAGAGAGTGGATATTTGCAAGACAGCGTTACTGGGGCGAGCCTGTACCTGTTGTACATACAGAAGATGGTAATATTCATGTTCTTGATGATAGTGAATTACCACTTATTCTTCCAGAGCTTGAGGACTATAAAGGAAAGAATGGAAAAGCTCCTCTTGAGAATGCTACAGAGTGGAAGAAGTATGATAAAGATGGTGTTAAGGGTACAAGAGAGACTTCAACTATGCCTGGAAGTGCTGGTTCAAGCTGGTACTATATGAGATATATTGATCCTAAGAATGATAAGGAGTTTGCTAATCAGGAATTACTTAAACACTGGCTTCCAGTTGATTTATATATTGGCGGACCAGAGCATGCAGTTGGACATCTTATCTACTCAAGAATCTGGAACAGATATTTATATGATAAGGGCTTATCTCCAGTTAAGGAGCCATTTAAGAAACTTGTACATCAGGGTATGATACTTGGTTCTAATGGTATTAAGATGGGTAAGAGATTCCCTGAGTTTGTTGTAAACCCTAGTGATATTGTTAACGAGTATGGTGCAGATACTTTAAGATTATATGAGATGTTTATGGGACCTCTTGAGGTTTCTAAACCTTGGAGTAATCAGGGTGTTATTGGTGCCAAGAAGTTTATAAACAGAGTATGGACATTCTTTACTAATGAAGATAATTTAACTGATAATAATGATGGTGAACTTGAGAAGATTTATAATCAGAGTGTAAAGAAGATTACTGATGATTTTGAGATTCTTGCATTTAATACAGCAATCAGCCAAATGATGATTTTTGTAAATGCAGTTTATAAGAAGGGTTCATGTCCAAAGGAATATGCAGAGGGATTTGTTAAGATGTTCTCGTGTATTTGTCCTCATATTGGTGAAGAAATCTGGAATGAATTAGGACATGATAAGACAATAGCTTATGAAAGCTGGCCTGTTTATGATGAAGCTGCTATTAAAGAAGATACTGTTGAGATAGCAATTCAGATTAATGGTAAGGTTAAGGGAACTGTTGAAATTGCAGTAGATGAAGAGGCTGATTCAGCAATTGCTAAAGCTAAGGAAGTTCCTTCTGTTAAGAGTTTCATTGAAGGCAAGAATATTGTTAAAGAGATATATGTTAAAGGAAAGATTATTAACATAGTTGTCAAGTAAGCTTTGTATTATTAGAAAGTAGAGATGTTATGGAAGATAATAAGGATAATGTTGTAGATGAAACTACAAATGAAGAAATAAAGGCTGAGGAAGAAGAAAAGGCTGAAGAAGAGCCAAAGGCTGAGGAAGAACCAAAGGCCGAAGAAGAGCCAAAAGCTGAGGAAGAACCAAAGGCCGAAGAAGAGCCAAAGACTGAGGAAGAAGTAAAGGCCGAAGAAGAGCCAAAGGCCGAGGAAGAAGAAAAAGCTGAGGAAGAGCCAAAGGCTGAGGAAGAAGAGAAAGCTGAAGAAGAACCAAAGGCCGAGGAAGAAGAAAAAGCCGAAGAAGAGCCAAAGGCTGAGGAAGAAGAAAAGGCCGAAGAAGAGCCAAAGACTGAGGAAGAAGAAAAAGCTGAAGAAGAGCCAAAGGCTGAGGAAGAAGAAAAGGCTGAAGAAGAACCAAAGGCCGAGGAAGAAGAAAAAGCCGAAGAAGAGCCGAAGGCTGAAGAAGAGCCAGAAAAGCAGGTAAGTGAGAGAAAAATGTTTGGATATATTGCTGTTAATGAACTTGTTTCATGGCTTAAGACAATTGCTATAGCAGGAATTATTGCATTTATTATTAATACATTTATTCTTGCTAACAGAACAGTTCCTTCAGGTTCTATGGAAAATACAGTTATGACTCGTGACAGATTATTTGGTAATAGATTGGCATATATGTTTTCCGAACCACAAAGAGGAGATATAATAATATTTAAGTATCCTGGAAATGTGGAAATTAATTATATTAAAAGAATAATTGGTCTTCCAGGGGAAACAGTAGAAATTGTGGATGGAATTACTTATATCAATGGAGAACCATTAGACGAGGAAGATTACATTAAAGATGGTGTTATGACAGGAAATTTTGGACCATATAATGTACCTGAAGACAGCTACTTTGTTATGGGTGATAACAGAGAGAATTCTAATGATTCAAGATACTGGCAGGAAACTAATTATGTACATGAAGATTTGATTGTTGCTAAGGCAATGTTCAAATATTATCCATCGATAAAGATTTTGAAGTAGGAGGAACAAATAATGAGTAATATTGATGAACTTTCAGTAAATACCATAAGAGCGCTTGCTGCTGATATGGTACAAAGAGCTAATTCAGGACATCCAGGCTTGCCACTTGGTTCGGCTGCTATGGCGTATGAATTATGGACAAAGCATATGAATCACAATCCTGCAGACCCTGAGTGGATTAACAGAGACAGATTTATCCTGTCAGGTGGACATGGTTCAAGCCTTATTTATTCTTTATTACATTTATTCGGATATGGAGATTTATCAATAGATGATCTTAAGGAATTCAGACAGTATGGATCTCTTACTCCTGGACATCCAGAGTATGGCCACACAGTAGGTGTAGAAGCTACAACAGGACCTCTTGGTGCTGGTATGGCTATGGGTGTTGGTATGGCAATGGCTGAGGCTCATCTTGCTTCTGTATTTAATAAGCCAGGATATAATGTTATTGATCATTATACATTTGTTCTTGGAGGAGATGGATGTATGATGGAGGGAATTTCTTCAGAGGCGTTCTCTCTTGCTGGAACTTTAAAACTTGGAAAGTTTATAGTTTTATACGATTCTAATAATATTTCCATTGAAGGAAGTACTAATATTGCATTTACTGAAAATGTTAGAAAGCGTTGTGAAGCTTTTGGATTCCAGACTTTGCTTGTTGAAGACGGAAATGATTTAGAAAGTATAGGAAAAGCAATAGAAGAGGCTAAAAAAGATACAGAAAGACCTACTCTTATTGAGATTAAGACTAAGATTGGTTATGGCTGTCCAGCAAAAGAAGGTAAGGCATCAGCTCATGGAGAACCACTTGGTGCAGATAATGTGAAGGCACTTAAGAAGAATCTTAATCTTGACGAGAATAAAGATTTTTATGTTTCTGATGAAGTATATAATAACTTTAAGAGTTACGCAGAAAAGAGTGCAAAGTGTGAGGATGAATGGAATCAGTTATTAGACAAGTACTTTGAAACATATACTGATATGAGAGAAACATGGGATGAATATTTTGGAGAAAATGACAAACTTGATGATTTAGATAAAGTTGATTACTGGACTGTTTCTGAAAAGCCTGAAGCTACAAGAAGCATATCTGGTAAGGCAATTAATAAATTAAAGAGAATAATCCCTAATCTTTTTGGTGGTGCAGCAGATCTTGCACCTTCAACAAAGACTTATATGGATGGAGAGGGTGATTTCTCAAGTGATAATTATAAAGGACGTAATATTCATTTTGGTGTAAGAGAATTAGCAATGGCAGGTATTGGTAATGGATTGGCACTTCATGGAGGACTTAAACCATTTGTTTCTACATTCTTTGTATTTAGTGACTATGTAAAACCTATGGCAAGGCTTTCAGCATTAATGCATTTACCATTAACTTATGTACTTACACATGATAGTATTGGTGTTGGTGAAGATGGTCCTACTCATGAACCTATTGAGCAGCTTGCAATGTTTAGAGCAATGCCTGATTTTACTGTTTTCAGACCAGCTGATGCAACAGAAACTTTGGCTGCATGGTACTTCGCCATGAAGTCATCAGATACACCATGTGCTATAGTACTTTCAAGACAGAATCTTCCATTACTTAAGGGTTCTGATAAGGAAGGTACACTTAGAGGCGCATATATAGTAGATGATTCTGCTAAAGATATACCAGATGCTATTCTCGTTGCAACAGGTTCAGAGGTTTCTCTTGCAATTAATGCTAAGAATGAATTAGCAAAAGAGAATATCGATGTAAGAGTTGTAAGTATGCCATCAATGGAAGAGTTTGAAAAACAGGATGATGTATATAAGAATCATGTTCTTCCTAAGAATGTAACTAAGAGAGTTGCCATAGAAGCAGCTTCTGATATATGCTGGGGAAAATATGTTGGATTAGATGGAAAAACTGTTACAATGTCTACATTTGGAGCTTCAGCTCCTGCTGATAAGTTATTTGAGGCATTTGGATTTACTGTTGAAAATGTTGTAGATACAGTAAAGTCAATTTTGTAATTAACCGATAATTGGTATAGAATGATTACTGTCCTTTTAATATATTAAAAGGGCAGTAATTAATACTTAAAGCAGAAAGGACAGTATATATGTACGCATTAATTACAGGAGCAACAAGTGGAATTGGAAAAGAAATATCTAAGATAATAGCAGCTTCAGGATATAATCTTATTCTTGTAGGAAGAAGAAGAGACCGTTTGTATTATATGAAGAAGTATTTTGAAAACAAATATGGCTGTAATGTCGTTTTGTTTGATTATGATTTATCTATAAGTGAAAAATGCATAGAGTTGTTTAATAAAACTGAAAAATATAATATTGACCTGGTTGTTAATGCGGCAGGTTTTGGAAAGGTTGGTCATCTTACAGAAACTAATATTAATGATGATATTAGCATGAT
>JAILNW010000051.1 GCA_024691145.1 Lachnospiraceae bacterium | reverse complement strand
TGTAAGTATGAAATTGGTGATATCATCATTATTCAGACAGAATAATATAAATCTTATTAATTTTGATACACCAATTTCATACTTACATTAACTCTCTTGTGTCTTCTTTTCTCTATCATTTTTAGCCCTCCATTTGGAATATTAAAAAGTATAATTTTCCGGCACCCGCCTTTTTTATTATAACTCTAATTAAAAACTTCTTCAACCTTTTTCTTTATTATTCTTTTTCTTTCTTAAAAACATGCCTAAATTTACAGCACAAAAAATTACAATTCCCATAAATACAACTTTTAATCCATATTGAACAATTGCATTTCTAAGAGCATTTTCCTCAAGCTGCAAAGACTCTGCTTCAAGTAAAATATTATAAAACATCAAAAACATCTCCTTTACTTCCTGTGTCCTAATTCATCCATAATATCAGTCCATGATATGCCTTCATTAGCCATTAATACCATTAAATGATACATAAAGTCTGATATTTCATATTTAAGTTCCTCTTTATTACCATTCTTTGCGGCAATTACAATCTCTGTTGCTTCCTCACCACATTTTTTAAGTATCTTATCAAGTCCCTTATCAAACAGATAATTAGTATATGAACCTTCCTTAGGATTATCTTTTCTGTCCATAATTATGACAAATACTTCATTAAGAACATTATATGGATTAGATTCCTTATAATCCTTTGATATTACTTCAGTATAAAAACAGCTTCTGTTTCCAGTATGACATGCTGCTCCCATCTGCTTAACCTTTGCAAGAAGAGTATCATTATCACAATCAATCATTATCTTCTTTACATACTGATAATGACCTGAAGTTTCACCTTTTATCCAAAGTTCCTGTCTGCTTCTGCTGTAATAAGTCATCCTTCCTGTCTGCATAGTAGTATTGAAGGCTTCTTCATTCATATATGCTACCATTAATACTTCATCATTATGATAATCCTGAACAACAACTGGTATTAAGCCATCTGAGTTTAGCTTAAGTTCTGAAAATGTGATTTTAGCTTCAAACATATTCATCTTAAGTCCCTGATCCTTTAAGGCTTTTTTAGCATTAATAATACTCTTGTTCTCAAAATAGTTTGTAACAACAGCACATACATTATCTACACTTATTAATTCAGCAATATCATTCTTTCTAAGACTGTCTCTTATGTACACAGGCTGCTTTGCATCCATAATGGCATCCTTAAGTTTTGATGAAAGTTCCACATGCTTAATCATCATACCATAAGCACCTAATCTTTCAAGTTCATCTGTAAGGTCACCTTCTGTTAATTCTTCAATATCATCAACTTCAATAATTATCTTATCTTTACCGAATCTGTCAGAAGCCTGTTTAATAAGGTCCATATCTTCAAGTATTGCAAGTTTAAGCATAACCTGACTGGCACCTGCATATATGATTTTCTTTATATCTTCAAGCCTCTTGGCACGAAGACCTACAATCAGCTTAGTGTCAACAGCTTCTACTACTTTTCTTATAAGGTTACATAACACTTCCTTATCTTCTTCTTCCGATGAATAATTATATACAAATATCTCATCAGCATCATTGTTTGAATATTCAACGCAAAGTTTGTACACGTTATCAGGTACATCATTTTCAGCGTTTACGTATGCAATTATCTCTTTCATATATTTCTGCCTTTCTTTTCCTGTTATAATGCACCTTTTGTTGATAACACATCTGTAATTCTCGGATCAATAACAAGTGCATTATCAAGTGCCTTTGCAAATGCTTTAAATATCGCTTCTATAATGTGATGATTATTAGAACCATCAAGCATTTTAATATTAAGGTTCATACCACATGAGTAGGAAATGGCATAGAAAAATTCTTTAACCATCTCAGTGTCAAATTCTCCTACCCTTTCTCCGGATATATTAACATCATAGACAAGATAAGGACGATTAGATAAATCCAGTGCGCATAATACAAGTGCCTCGTCCATAGGAAGAATTACATGTCCATATCTTTTAATACCTTTTTTATCTCCGCAAGCTTCCTTTATGGCAGTACCTAAAACAATTCCTACATCCTCGATAGTATGATGACAATCAACATCAAGGTCACCTTTTACCTTTAACTTAAGATCAAATAAGCCATGTCTTGTAAAATTAGTAAGCATATGATTAAAAAAACCTATGCCTGTATCAATTTCTGATTCTCCGGTTCCATCAAGATTAATCTCTAATTCAATATCCGTTTCTTTGGTTTTTCTGGTTATCTTTGCTGTTCTTGCCATCTCTACCTCCATATTTTACTCAAATCTTACTGCAATAGAATTAGCATGTGCTGTAAGTCCCTCAGACTTAGCAAACATCTCTATATCATTGTGAGCCTTCTCTAATGCTTCTCTTGAATAGCATATAATACTGCTCTTTTTAATAAAATCGTCTACACTAAGTGGAGAAAAGAACTTTGCTGTTCCATTTGTAGGAAGAATGTGGTTTGGTCCTGCAAAATAATCTCCAAGTGGTTCGCTTGAATACTCTCCAAGGAAAATAGCACCTGCATTCTTAATTCTTGTCATAGTATCAAATGGATTCTTAGTTAAAATTTCAAGGTGCTCTGATGCTATCTCATTAGCTGTATCAATTGCATCCTTTTC
>JAILNW010000384.1 GCA_024691145.1 Lachnospiraceae bacterium | reverse complement strand
TTGTATAGATAATAAATGATATAATGTTGGTAAAGGAGTTGAAAAATTTATATGGGTACAGAAAATATCAAGTGGTGTATAAGTAAAAGCAAAAATAATATTAATAATTAAAGTGGTTGCTGAGAATATCAATCTATACTTTCTATTCATTATTGATATATCCTCAATCTCAACCTTCTGGATTTCTTTATCTTCTGTACAAAATACTGCAACAGAATTTGTATGATATACATAATCCCATCCTTTATTTTCACAGAACTCCAAAAAGTCCCTGTTCTTCTCCTCTGCGTCTTTTCTGGTAAAACTTATAATTTCCAATATATTTACCATAAACCTTAATCTTACTGGTCTGCACTCTTCAAATACATAACAATTTCCAAATCTTATTTCTACTAGCTTCCAGCCATTTAAAGCCATTTCTTCAAAATAATGTTCAAGTTTTTCTGGAGACTGAAATTTAAATTCTGATTTATGTTTCTTATTTTTATCATATTTACTTTCTCTTTTACTTATACACCACTTGATATTTTCTGTACCCATATAAATTTTTCAACTCCTTTACCAACATTATATCATTTATTATCTATACAATCCATATACATTTTACATTCTAATCAGATTCTAATCTTTGAACATAGAAAAGCCTCCCCATACACTATCATGTACAGAGAGGCTTACAATATTATTCTTCTAATTCATAATTATTATCTGATGTATCAAATGCTGATTCTTTAAACATATCAATCTGTGTAGTTGAAAGTTCTCCACTTGAAAGAACCGAACCTGCCCCGTCTGTTCCAATGGCAGTTCTTAAGTTTCTTACAAATGTCAGTACATCACCATCTGCTGTCTTAAACTTGTTAACATAATCATCAAGTCCCGTAAAATCAGTATTATCAGCTATTGCTTCATCAAGAGTCTTTCCATCTGCAAGATCTTTTACTATCTTTCTAAGACCAGTTACAATATTTGCTGATGTTACACTTCCTATATCAGCTCCGCTTGCCTTCATTCCAAGATAAAGGGACGCTACATATCCTGCACCATATGGCATTGACTCTATCTGAGATACGTAATTAATTAGGTATTCATCTGAATCCACTTCCCAGTCAACATCGCCAATAGTAACATATCCCGATGTTCCTGGCATATATATCTGACCTGTGAACCAGTTTCCTGCTCCACTTGAAGTCTGTGCCATACCTTCTATAAACCACTCTGGGAATGTTGCTCCCGAATCTTTCTGCATTCCCTTAGTCATTACATCATACATTATAAGATGTGTAACTTCATGTGCAATAGTTGCAGCTAAGTTCGCTTTAGCAGCTTCCGACATTGATGCATATGATTCCATGTTAAAATCAGATACATCTATTCTCATTATACTATATCTTAATTTATATTTGCCATCTGCAGCAACTGTCTGACACTCTACACGTGCAGTAACATTACCTGCTCCATCTATTTCAGAATAAACAACCTTTACTCTTACCTTATCAGATGCCACTTCCAATAAATATGGATATGTTGCATATATTTTATTGGCAGCACTAATAATCGCATTACTAATAAATGATTGCAAATCTGCTTCTGGTACAATATCCGATGTAAAACTTCCCTGTTCATCAAGGACTTCCTGAATTGTCTTTCCATAAACTATTGCACAATAGCATTTATCTTCACTCTTATATACTCCAATTTCTGCTGTAGTATATGTATTTCCAGTAACATTAGCATTAGTCTTCCAAAAATCTGAAAATGCAGATATAATGTCTTCGTCACTTACACTCATAATAGCACCTGCAGAAGAAGCTGCCGCTGCCATATCAGAATCATATTCATATATTAATGTGCTTAATTCTGGTACGTCATTATTCTCTGCATAATACTTAGCACAATACATTGCCACATCTTTATATGCTGCTTCTGACTTAAATGCCGCAAGATTATTAGCTGTTCTTGTGCTATTTAATACAGCCATAATACCATCACTAATACTCTTCTGTGATGCATCCTGTTCAAAATGAGGATATGGCTCTACCGTTGGGGCTGTTGTTGGCGCTGTTGTCGGTGCTGTTGTCGGTGCCGTCGTTGGCGCTGTTGTCGGTGCCGTCGTTGGGGCTGTCGTTGGCGCTGTTGTTGGCGCTGTTGTTGGCGCTGTCGTTGGCGCTGTTGTTGGCGCTGTCGTTGGCGCTGTTGTCGGTGCTGTCGTTGGCGCTGTTGTCGGTGCTGTTGTCGGCGCTGTTGTTGGCGCTGTTGTCGGCGCTGTTGTCGGTGCCGTCGTTGGCGCTGTTGTCGGTGCCGTTGTCGGTGCCGTCGTTGGCGCTGTTGTCGGTGCTGTTGTTGGCGCTGTTGTCGGTGCTGTTGTCGGTGCTGTTGTTGGCGCTGTTGTCGGTGACATCGTTGGCGCTGTTGTCGGTGCCGTCGTTGGCGCTGTTGTTGGTGCTGTTGTCGGTGCCTCTGTTGGACTATCCGTTGGTGCCTCTGTTGGACTTTCCGTTGGAGAAGCCGAAGGTATCACCGTAGGTATTATTGTTGGTGTCACTTCAGGCTCTTTAAATTCCTTAACAAAACCACTATCAAACCTTGCAATTAACAATGCATCAGCTATATCAACTTTATTATCATAATTAACATCAGCAACACTAAGCTGCTCTTCAGTTAATGTTATAAATCCTGCATCATATCTTCCTACAAGCAAAGCATCTGCAATATCAACCTTTTTATCTCCATTGACATCTCCAAGCAGTGCACCTGCAAGTTCTATTCCTGCCAATGCCTGTGAAGGTATTAACATTATAAACAAACTAAATACAATTAAATAACTAATTAATCTCTTTTTCAATGCAATTCCTCCCTTTCATATATTACATCAGTTTCTTTTTTGTAATAATCATTGCAACTCCTGATATGACAAGTAAACAAAAAGTTGCAATTTTAGGAGCAGTATCATCCCCTGTTTTTGGAGAATTTGTTTCTTTTCCAGCAGTTTTTGTTGAATCTTTCTTAGTTGTTTCTGTTGTTTTCTTATCATCTTTTTCTGTTTTTGGTGCCTCAGTAGATACAACTTTATCTTTATCTACTACATTTACAATTGGCTTAGTTGTTATCTCATTTGCCACCACTACTGTATTAATGTCATATAATGTATATTCATCAAGACCAAGATCTTCCTGTTTAAATGTGTCCTTTAGCATCTTAAGATTAACTATGGCAATTACCTTACTTCCTGACTTATAACCACTAATAAATGCATAATTACCCTTTACAACACCTGTATTTTCAGGTGCATATGCTGACGTATTCTGTGCTTCCCATTCTTCTTTTGTCACAGGGTTAACCGTTTTAATTTCAGCATTTGCATCTCCGTACTCAGTTGATATTAATTCAAAAACAGTTTTATCATATTTGAATGTATAATTTCCAGTGGCAGGTATATTATCACCACTTAGTTCTATACTTACCTTTACATTCTTACCATCAACCGTTTCCGTTACTTTGTAACCTTCATCCTTTGCATATGCATTTGTACCACTATCAAAACATAAACAATATGCTGCAATAAACAATGCCATTATTCCTATTTTCTTTACCTTCATTGTTCACAAAACCTCCTTGCATAAATCTGTATGTTATATTTTAGCAAATATAAA
>JAILNW010000370.1 GCA_024691145.1 Lachnospiraceae bacterium | reverse complement strand
TGTTGCAAATAATTCATTAAAAGTAATTTGATTGGAATTAAATTTATTTAAATCACGAAAAAGTAGTTCTTTAATTTTGTATGCAAACATTACCGTATGTGGCTTTTCGTCAAAATAATTCCAATTATATATTGAGGCTTTTTTAATAAAATTTTCTTTTTCAAAATAAGATGGAAAGTTACATAAATGCAGATAATAGCTGGCATCTATTAAGTTGTGTAAGTGAAAATCAAAATTGCTGCTGTTAATTACTAAATCCCATTTAATATTATTTTGGCAAAAACTATCATTTGTTTCATCTAAGAAGTGTTTTAATGATGTAACATAAACAGCAGGAGTTTTAATAGTATTAGGCTCATGTTGTTCTGTTAAATGAAGCCAATCTTTAAAATCGACATGTGTAAGTAGCATATTTTTCCATGCATCATGTTCAGAATTAGCAGTGGTTATAACTATAATATATTTTAAATCCATGGCTTTTGCTAACTGGTAAGATACAAATGGCGCATTGAAATTATAGGAAATGTTCCATAAAAAATGATGTTGATTAATATTGCCACTGTTCTTAACAAAAGTAAAATATTGCATAGTTGTCTCAACAGCTTGTTTTTGATAATTATGCATTGTGTATGAAGCTGTTCTGCAAATAATTGAACCATTCATTAATGATTTTATTGCTAGCTTTATATCGATTAAAGTACACTTAAAACATACTGAGTTAGAATCAGATTGTTCTAATGATGTTTTACCATTTTGTTTAAGTACATAAGCAACATCCTGGCATGTAAAAAATGTACCATCATTTTTTATTGCAGACCATATTCCCAACATATTATATGATATAGTATTAGCATTTATAAGTTCTTTTATATTATTTTCATCATTGTTTTCAGCATAACCGATATTAATGAATCCTTTGTAACGGATTTCATCTTTTATTTCATAAGCATAGATAATAGGATTAAAAATATTTAGTTCAAAAAAATCAGGTATAGACATTAGAAATCACATCTCTTTCATTAATTATATTCTTTAAATATTATTTTTATGAATATATTAACACAAAAAAGATGATTTTAAAATATTAAGCCCAAATTATTCATGAACTTGTATCTGTGTGGATGAAACATCATATAAAAAAGGTTATAAATATATCACTGTTGTTTATGATATGGATAAAAACCGTGTTATTTGGGTTCATGAAGGAAATGGTTATGATATTTTTTCAAAGTTCTGCAGACTTCTTACACCAGAAGAACGAGCTTGTATTGAAATAGTAGCAGGTGACGGAGCAAGCTGGATTGATTCTTGCTGTAAAGAATTTTTTCCAAATGCTACACGCTGTATAGATTTCTTTCATGTAACTCAGTGGATTAATAAAGCTCTTGATGAAGTTCGCATTAATACAGCAACTAAAGCAAAACAAGATTATAAAAAGCTAAAAGATGAATACATTAAAACAGAGAAAGAAGCTGCGATTGCTATTGAAAAATCAAGACAATTGTATTTTGATACACTAAAGGAGCTTGAACAAATGCCACGAAGGGGACGTCCAAGTGAACATAAGAAAGAACTTATTGCATTTGTTGAAGAATATGAAGCTACACAAACCCCTACAGACTTAGCATCAAAAAAGCGAGGACGTCCCAAGAATATACAACTATCACAAGAGCATGAAGCATCTCTTAAGAGTTTGTCTGATAAATTAGGCACCTTTAAAGGTGCCAAATTTGCTTTAGGGCATAATCCTGAAAACTGCACTGACAATCAAATTGAAAAGTTGCAACTTATAAGGAACAACTATCCTGATCTTTATAGAGCCTATCAATTAAAGGAGTCACTTAGATTAATTCTTCATATGAAGGATTATGAACAGGCATATATTGAATTAGTCAGATGGATTGATGATGCAAAATGTTCCAACCTAACACCAATGAAGCAACTAGCTGAGAAGATTCAAACTATACATTTAAAAAACATTATGAATGCTATAAAATACCAGGCAAATAGTGCCAAGAGTGAATCAACAAATACTACTATCAAGGGATTCATAAATTTAGCACGAGGCTTCAAAAAGATTTCTAATATGATTGCACTGATATATTTAAAATGTTCAGACATAGTGATACCACTACGCAACCGTCCAATTCCATCAAAAGATTATCTTGCCAGTACATGTACCTGTCACTGTTAAGAAAATATTAATATACGTTAAAAATCGTTAACAGTGACAGGAACCAATGTGGTCGAAACGAAACATCATACAAATATGACGAGAATAATGAAATCATAAAGGTTACAAGACCTGACGGAAGCATTCTTACAAAGACCTATGACGAAAAGGGTAGACTGACAAGTGCAAAGGATACTGCAAAGGACGGCACTGTTATAAGCTCATATACATATGAATATTCATATGACATTCTGTACAGACTTACAGAGAGAAAAACAGTCCTTACAGAAACAGGTGAAGTCGCAGAGAAAGAAAACTTTACTTATGATTCTGCTTGTAATATAATAGAATCAGGCAGTTTAGAAGGTACATCTGAAAGAAACTATAATGCAAACAACCAGTTGCTTTCAATGGATGATAACGGCTTTGTATATGATAAAGACGGCAATATGACAAGCGGTGTGATTGGCGGAGATGATGCACTGCTTACATATGATTCACAGAACAGACTTGTGAAGATGTCAAAAGACGGAATCACTTACAGTTATACATATGATGCAGAAGGAATAAGAACATCAAAGGTAACAGAAGGAAAAGACGGAAAGAAGACATCAAAGTATACATATAACCTTGTGTCAGACCTTACTGAACTTATATATGAAGAGACA
>JAILNW010000368.1 GCA_024691145.1 Lachnospiraceae bacterium | reverse complement strand
CAAATAAAGAAAATAGTTTCTCCTACCTTAATATTTGCCATCTCTCTAAGTTCAATCTTTTGTTCTTCAGAAAGGAATTTTGCAATTGGTCCTTTATAATCATCCTCTGTAAGAGTAAGATATCCCAATCCCTTCATCCCAATTTCAGTAGCAAACTTTAAAGACTTTTCAAAAAATGATTTTGGTCTTCCTGTACAATCACAAACAATTCCTCTTACTGGCTTTCCTTTGAAAATAGGGAAATCTACTTTTGCAAAAAAGTCAGTCAAATCAATAATCTCAAGAGGATTTCTTAAATCAGGTTTATCAGTTCCGTATTTTAACATTGCTTCCTTAAATGATATTCTAGGAAATGGTGGCTCTGAAATCTCCTTATCAGAGAACTTTTTAAATACGCTGTAAACAACTTCTTCTGCAATCTGCAAAACATCTTCCTGTTCAGCAAAAGCCATCTCAAAATCTAACTGATAGAACTCTCCTGGAGATCTATCCTGTCTTGCATCCTCATCTCTAAAGCAAGGTGCAATTTGGAAGTATTTATCAAAACCAGATACCATCAACAACTGCTTAAACTGCTGAGGAGCCTGAGGTAAAGCATAGAATTCACCTTTATGTTTTCTGCTTGGAACCAGATAATCACGTGCACCTTCTGGAGATGATGCAGTAAGAATCGGAGTCTGAATTTCAGTAAAACCAAGTGATTCCATTTTCTTTCTTAAAAATGATATTATTTCGCTTCTCAACATAATATTATTATGCATTTCAGTGTTACGTAAATCTAGATATCTGTATTTTAAACGAACATCTTCTCTTGTTGTAACTGAGTTAGAAATCTCAAATGGTAATCTTGCAGAACATTTACCTAAAACAACAAGTTCCTTAACATCAACTTCGATTAATCCAGTTAATAACTTTGAATTAATAGTATCTTCATCTCTCTTAGAAACTATTCCCTTTACCATAACAACAGTTTCCTTCGAAATTCCTGCCAACATGGAGTCATCATGGACAACAAGCTGAGTAAATCCATATCCATCTCTTAAATCAACAAAAATAACTCCACCATGATCTCTAATTGTATCGATCCAGCCTGCAAGCTTAACTTCCGAACCAATATGTTCTTCTCTTAACTCTCCACAGTTATGCGTTCTTATCATATTTTATACCTCGCCTTTCAATTTCTTTTCCATTATAGTCTTTACATTTGAAGGATTAAACTTTCCTTTACCGTTTTTCATTACCTGTCCAACAAGAAATCCTATAACTTTTTCCTTTCCGCTCTTATACTCATCAACAACTTTTTGATTGTTACTTAATACATTGTCTATTTCTGCTTCTAATTCAGAATTGTCAGTTGAAACAAAAAGGTCATTGTCCTTAATATACTTCTCAACGTCTTCTGGACCGCATCCTTTTATTATGTTATCCAGAATCTCTAATCCTTCTTTTCTATTCACCTTTCCTTCTTCTACATAGGTGATTAGTTTTGAAAGTTCAACTGGAGATATATCCAAGTCTTCAAATTCCAGATTATTTTCTCTTAATGATCTTGAGAAATATCCTATAAGCCAGTTAGCAATTGCTTTTGCCTCAACACCTTCTGAAACAACTACTTCAAAAAACTCTGCCTGCTTTTTATTCAATACTAAAAGACCTGCATCATATTCTGACAAACCATATTGCTTCATAAATCTTTCTTTCTTGGCTTCCATAAACTCTGGAAGATTATTACGAATATCCCCAACCATTTCGTCTGTTACAATCATCGGTGGAATATCTGGCTCTGGAAAATATCTATAATCCTGTGCATTTTCTTTGCTTCTCATAGCGTAACTGAATCTCTTATCATCATTCCAATGACGAGTTTCCTGCACCACTCTTTCACCACTAAGAAGCAAATCAACTTGTCTATCAGCTTCATTTTCTATTGCTCTTTCAATTGCCTTTATAGAGTTAATGTTCTTCATCTCTGTTCTTGTTCCTAAAGTCTTTTCACCTTTTCTTCTAACAGAGAGATTAACATCTGCTCTCATTGAACCTTCCTGCATTTTACAATCAGATATTTCCAAATAAGTAAACAATGCACGTATTTTATCAAGATATGCACTTACCTCTTCAGCACTTCTGAAATCAGGTTCTGAAACAATTTCTAATAAAGGCACTCCACATCTATTATAGTCTGGATATGTTTCATTATCAAAATCCGAATGAATAAGTTTTCCAGCATCTTCTTCCATATGCATTTCATGGATTCTAATCTTCTTTACATTATCATTAACTAATATCTCTACATATCCATCATGTGCAATCGGTTTATATAACTGTGAAATCTGATATGCCTTAGGAAGATCAGGATAAAAATAGTTTTTACGATCAAATCTAGGTTCTCTTTCAATCTCACAATTTAAAGCAAGCCCCGCACTAATAGCTGACTCTAATACTTTTTTATTCAAAACAGGCAGTGTGCCTGGCATACCCATGCATACTGGACAGCAATGTGTGTTTGGTTCTCCACCAAATTCTGTAGTACATGAGCAAAATATTTTTGATTTTGTTGATAATTCGACATGAACCTCTAGTCCGATTACCATTTCCCATTCTTTATTCATCTTATACCTCCTGGTCTTCTAGTGTGGTAATCTGAAATTTTCTGATAAGCATATCCCATATTCAACACACTTCTATCTTCACCAGCAGCCCCAAGAATCTGAGCTCCAATTGGCATATTGTTTTTATCAAAGCCACATGGAACTGACAATCCTGGAAGACCTGCTAAATTTGCTGAAACTGTAAATATATCTGATAAATACATCTTCATCTTATCTTCCAAAGAACTTCCAATCTCAGGAGCAGTCATAGGTGCTGTTGGACATATGATAACATCACATTCTTTATAAGCCTTTTCAAAGCCATCAACAATCATTTGTTTCATCTTAAGTGCTTTATTGTAATAAGCATCATAATAACCAGAAGATAACACAAATGTTCCTAATAAAATTCTTTTTCTTACTTCCTGTCCAAATCCTTCACTTCTTGAGTGAATAATCAAATCATCAATAGACGAAGCATTATCAGATCTAAATCCATACTTTACTCCATCAAAACGTGAAAGATTTGAAGATGCCTCAGCTGTTGCAATTATATAATATGTTGGAACAGCATAACGAATAAATGGCAAATGAATTGTTTTAACTTTTGCACCTATTTTTTCAATCTCTTTAATCATTTCTTCTATGCTTTGTTTAACATCAGCATCTACTCCATCTCCAAAACATTCTTCAGGAACACCTATTACTTTTCCCTCTACATTACCAGTTAAAGAATCTAAAAAAGATGTAGAACTGCTATAATTTCTAGAAGTTGAATCCTTACCATCTATACCTGAAATCACATCCATAATGGCAGCACAATCACGCACATCACGTGCCACAGGACCAATCTGATCAAGTGATGAAGCATATGCAATTAATCCATATCTAGATACCATTCCATATGTAGGTTTGAATCCTGTCACACCACAATATGAAGCTGGCTGTCTAATACTTCCTCCCGTATCAGATCCCAATGTGCACACAGCTTCTCCAGCTGCAACTGCCGCAGCTGCACCTCCTGACGATCCACCTGGAACTTTATTTGTATTCCAAGGATTCTTTACTGCTCCATAGCAAGAAGTTTCAGATGTAGATCCCATTGCAAACTCATCCATATTTAACTTACCAGCTACAATCATGCCAGCCTGTTTTAACTTTTTAACTGAAGTAGCATCAAAAGGAGGAGTAAAACCTTTAAGAATTTTCGAAGCACAAGTCGTTAATTCTCCCTCCGTACATATATTATCCTTTATACCAATAGGCACTCCAGCCAGAACAGAATTAAGTTCACCACAATCTATTTTTTTCTGAACAGCAGCAGCATTTTCACGAATCTTTTCTATATCAAAATTTGTATATGCATTTACTATAGAATCATTCTGTAAACGTAAATTGTTGAGTTCTTCTACTAATTCTATTGCCGACAATTCTTTGGCCTTGATTTTTTTTCCTATTTCAACAGCAGTCAATTCTTTAATCATCATATAACCTCACATTACTCTACAGTTTTTGGAACAACCGGTGTTTCTTCATTATGAACCGGTGCATTTTCAAGCAGTTTCTGTCTATCCATCGAAATAACAACCTCATCGTCTCTCATAACATTAGTTAAACCATTGTTTGATGAAACAACAAAATCGGTATCAATAGAAGAATTTATCTCATCCATATAATTTAAAATAGTACTCAATTCTGAACAAACTGAGCCAATCTCATCTTCAGAAATTTCAAGTCTTGATAATTCCGCAACATATTCTACATTCTTTCTGTCAATATTCATTATCACGCCTCCATATTATTTTAAACTAAAAAATCTCTCATCCCAACCATTGGGACGAAAGATTACTCACGCGGTACCACCCAAATTTAATCATGAAAAATCATGATCCTCATTAATCGAACTGTCGTAACGAATCACGGATGGTTCTACTCGTGTAAAAATTCATCACATTTTCTTCCATCAGCTCAGGAGTGTTTTTCATTTGGTTTTCCGTATTGCTTTCTCAGCACCAGCAACTCTCTTTAACGTATTGCCAAACTACTCGTTCCTTCATAGCCATTCTTATATATTTACGCTTAATACTATAACATATCCCTTCTATATTTGTCAATACCTTTTTATTTCTTAACAACCACAACATATTTATTTTTCAGTTTTCCCCTGACAGACCAGATACACTAGTGGTCAGAATTTTGATGTCAAAAAGAGTGTTGCAAGAATTGCAGCACTCTTTTTCTATGTAAATTATCTGTATTAGTATCTTCTTCCAACAACATGTACTTTAATCATGTTAGTTGTACCTGATATGCCAAGTGGAACACCTGCTGTAATTACAGCAAGATCGTCTTTTTCTAGAACTCCTGCTTCAACTCCGGCATTAACAGCATTATTAAATAATTCAAAAGTATCCTGCTCTTCAGCTATAAGCAATGGTTTAACACCCCATGACATATTAAGCTGTCTGCAAACCTTAGGATATGTTGAACATCCCATAATAGGGCAGTCTGGTCTGTACTTTGAAATCATTCTTGCAGTTTTACCTGACTTTGTAACTGTTATAATAGCCTTTGCATTAACATCAAGAGATGTTGTACATGTGGCATGTGATATAGCATCTGTTACATCCGGATTAGACTTACGGACTCTGTTAAAGAATCTTCCTCTGTAATCAATGTCCTCTTCTGTTCTCTTAGCTATCTTAACCATAGTTTCAAGAGCCTCTACAGGATATGCACCTGCTGCTGTTTCTCCAGAAAGCATAATAGCACTTGTTCCGTCATATATAGCATTGGCAACATCTGTAGTCTCTGCTCTTGTAGGTCTAGGATTCTTCATCATAGAATCAAGCATCTGTGTTGCAGTAATTACCTGCTTTCCTGCCTGATAAACCTTTTTGATTATCATCTTCTGGATAACAGGCACGTCTTCGTTAGGTATCTCAACACCCATATCTCCACGGGCAACCATAATACCATCTGAAACCTGAATAATCTCATCAATATGCTGAACACCCTGAAGATTCTCAATCTTTGCTATTATGTTGATATTATAGCAGTTATTAGCTTCAAGAATTCTTCTTATCTGCAATACATCCCCTGCTGTTCTTACAAATGATGCTGCAATAAAATCAAAATCATTCTCTATACCAAATATAATATCCTTTTCATCCTGCTCACTAATATATGGCATAGATAAATCAACACCAGGAACATTAACGCCCTTTCTGTCTGATACATAACCACCATTAAGAACAGTACAGTATATATCCTCTGGATCTACTCTGTTAGCTACAAGCTCTATAAGACCATCATCTATAAGAATTCTTGTACCTTCCTTAACATCCTTTGGCAAATCTTTATAAGTGATGCTAACCTGTGTTTCATCACCTTCCACATCTCTTGTTGTAAGTAAAAACTGTGATCCCTGCTGTAAAAATACTTTTCCTTCCTTAAACAATCCAACTCTTATCTCAGGTCCCTTTGTATCAAGAAGAGCCGCAATAGGCTTTCCTGCTTCCTCCCTTAACCTTTTAAGTACGTTAAGTCTTTGTAATTGTTGCTCATGAGTCTGGTGTGAGAAGTTGAATCTGGCAACATCCATTCCTTTATCAATTAGCTGTCTAAGTACATTCTCGTCATCAGTTGCTGGTCCTAAAGTACATATAATTTTAGTCTTTCTCATCTTATTCCCTCCATGTTAGCTTATTATTTGTGTATATAACACCACTATTACTATTGTACTTTAAATTTACATTAAAATCAAGTTTTTAACAAAAAGTGACAAAAACTAATCCACAGGTAATCCGCCAAATAATTCCCCAGTATAAGCGTCAATATACGACCTGTCTGTTTCTATTGTCTTATTCTTAAGGCTAAACACCACAACATATGCCATTTTCCCTTCTAATTCTGCATTACTCAATATCTCTGCTTCACGTTTTGTTATATTCTCCAATTTGACATCTGGAGAATCATAATTTTCAACCTCACCTTCATACCCTTCCCAGATTTCTTGTGCAATACTTATTGCCTTTTCCTCACCTATTAACTCTTCTTTTTCAGCTACATTACTTAACTCTTCCTCTGATACTTCTTTAACAACAGGTATATTCGTATCTGAAGCAGGTTCATTAGTAATATTTACAGTTTTCTCTTGCTGTTTTTCCCCACACCCAACTAATATTACACTTAAAAACATGGCCGCACACAAAACATTATTCTTTCTCATAGAAATCTCCTTTCATTGGTTTCAATAAGTAAGTACCATTAATAATTTTAATCTTACAAGAAAATATAAAAAAAGAAGTCAGTTATCTGGCTTCCTTTCTATTCTCTGCTTTCCACATCTTTTTTTACCATTTCAAGATAGTGTACAAACATATCAGACGAGTTTTCAATTATATAGTCTTCTTCGATTTCATCAAAACAGAAGCTTTTTCTTCCACGCTCCTGTCTAAGATAAAACTCCTTAAGTTTCTCAAATCTCAGATAATAATACAAATTTCTTTCAGAGTAATATACAATAATAAATGCAACACCACCCTGTTTTTCAAAGTTCTCCATATACTCAAACTGGTGCTTATGTATATTCATCATCGGAAAAGTATCCACCTTACATTCCTTTGCATCAAAGCAAACAGGTACTCCCTGAACAACTCCTATATAGTCAACCGTACTTTTCTTTTCAAAAAAAGCAAGTGTTATATGCCTGCTATCATCTATCTGCACAGGTTTTATAGGAGTAGGCACCTTTGTAATTAACGCAAGATTATTCCTAAGATATTTCTCATTCGTAAAGTTTATAACCTCCTCAAGTTCCTGTCCCCTAAGTCCTCTGCTTTTCCAATAAGCCATCTATCTGACCTCCGCCTATTTGTTACTCTTCTACTTTCCAGTCTGATAATTTTCTGGTTGATGAATCAAATGCTACACCTATTTTATACAACTTCTTATGATTTGCTATAAATGGTAATGCATAATCATTACTATCTATCTGATTTAATGCCGCCTCAGCTGTATCATCTCTTTTAAATTCAAACAAATATATATATTTCTTTGTCTCAACTTTACAATCTATTCGTCCAGTATATGTATGCATTTCACATAACGCAACCTTATTTAAAAGTGTAAATACTAAATAAATAACTGCTTGAAAATAATGTTCAAAAGGATTGCCTTCAACCGTATAAGTGATATTAGCAAACAATGAAACCAAAACATTCCTTATTTGTTGTAAGTCTCCCTGTTCTATATATCTTCTAAGTGTAAATATATCATTTCCAGAACCTGCACCACAATCAGAGATATATTCTGGCATCAGGCATTCTACAAAGCCATACTTTACTTCTTCGTTTGGAAAAGCAAGCGTATATTCCCTGGCATCCCTGTCAAAATCAGCTATTGTCAGATACCCTGTCTGATATAACAATGGAACTGTAGCCAAACTGTCTCCTGTATAATCCTTCAGCATTCCCTCACTGGCATAAAGTGTTCTGTCTGTAAACTTTCTAACATCAAACTCAATATCTTTAAGTTTCTGCACCAGAAAATTAGGTGTACCTGTTTCAAACCAATATGATCCAAAATCCTTTGAAAAGAAAGCCTTTAATAAACTATAAGGATTAAAAACACCTGCTGCATCAGGATGAAATCTGTATCCATCATACTGTCTCTTTAATTTTTCAACACATTCTTCATAAGATATCCTGCGTTTCTCGCTTAATCTTTTAATTTCATTATCAAAATAATGCCTAAGTTCTTCCTCTGTAATTCCACATAAACATGCATAATCTTCATCTAATGAAATATCATTGAGCTGATTCAAATCACTAAATATGCTTACCTTATGAAACTTTGAAACACCTGTTATTAATATAAACTGTATATATTCATCAAAACTTTTTAGTGTACTAAAAAATCCTTTAAATATTTCCTTATTGTGCTCTGTTAATTCCTCGTTATCAATTACATCTAATAATGGTTTATCATATTCATCAACAAGTATAACACATCTAAGTCCCGTTTTTTCTTTTGCTGTTTTCAATAATATCTGAAACCTTTCGCTTAAAGTGTTATTCTCATTAACTATATTGTATTCCTTTTCCCAGCCATTAAGCATAAAAGATATTTTTCTTTTCAAAACATCTTTATTCTTATAACTTTCACCATTAAAATCAAAATAAAAAACTGGATGTTTTCTCCATGCTTTCTCATTATGTTCTTCTAATTTTTCTATTGCAAGTCCAGAAAAGACTTCCTTTTTTCCTTCCCAATATGCTTTTATAGTCGATAAAAGAAGACTTTTACCAAACCTTCTTGGACGACTTAAAAAATATGGTTTTCCTTCGTGTACCAAACGATAAATGTATTCTGACTTATCAACATAAATATATCCATCATTTATTAAACCTTCAAAATCCTGAATACCTACAGGAAGTATAGCTGACATACCTTTAACCTCCCATCTATCTATAAATCTTCCAATATCTGTAATTTTATATTATAAAGCCTGATTAGTCAACCCTCTGCTTTTTCAAAAAGTCCTTAAACCCTTCACCTTTAAGGATATTTAAAAACAACTTTGGAAGTTCTGCTTTAACAGTGTAATTATTAATACCCTTAAGCAGTTCTTTGTCGCATTTAGCCTCTTCAAATATCATCTCGTATGCATGAAGAAGCTGGTTATTAAGTTTGTAAGTCTTTCTCACATACTGGTTAACTTCTTTATCACCATACTTAACATCACCTATTATAGGATTACCTATACTTGAAAGATGCGCCCTTATCTGATGTGTTTTACCAGTTACAAGTTCTATCCTTACAACAGAATATCGTCCATTATCCGTTACAGGTATAATCTTTGTAATAATCCTGTCTGCATTATCCCTTTTATCCTTAGTAATGCTGACTTTATTAGTTTTACTATCTTTAATTAAATATCCATCGATAGTTAAAGACTTTTTTATAATACCCTTTACTATAGTAATATAAAACTTATGAACATCTCTTTCTCTTATACACCTCGTTAAAAACTGTGTGCCTTTTAAAGTTTTTCCGCAACAAACAAGCCCGCTTGTGTTCCTGTCTAACCTGTTGCATATAGATGGTTTAAATGATTTTAATTCATTTTCACTTATACTGCCATTATTAAGCATATATTCAATAAGATATTCATTCAGGGAATAATCATCCTTTTCAGCTTTTTGAGATAACACACCTGCCGGCTTATTAAAGAATAATATATCCTCATTTTCAAATATAACATCTGCTATAGGTTCTAAAGACTTATTTACCTTAACCTCACATGCATTTCCACTAAATTTATCGTATGTTTCATCAGATAAATAAATCTTTATATTATCATTTAATTTTAAAATCTCGTTGCCCTCTGATTTTTTATCATTAAGTACTATATTTTTCTTTCTTAGCATCTTGTAAACAAAGCTTTTAGGGGCGCTGTTTAAATACTTAAAAAGCAGCTTATCAACCCTCTGTCCGGCTTCGTTCTTTCCAACAATTATCTCCTTCATAAAAAATTAAATCCTTACTTTCTTTTATGTACGTTTCTAATGGCTTTTCTCTTTCCTTTATTATCATTATGCTTATCAGTTCTTGCATCAAACTTTTGCTTTCCTGATTTATTATCTTTTATATTCTTATTATTCTTTGATATCTTATTATCTTTGTTATGATTTTTATTATCTTTGCTGTTCTGGTTATGATTAATCTTCATACCCCTTCTCCAGCCAATAAGACACTTAGGGCCATCACCAATAAGATCCTGTCTTCCTGCAATTGTAAGAGCTTCCTTAACCAGGTCATAATTTTCTTCTCTTCTGTACTGGATAAGTGCTCTCTGCATTGCCTTTTCATGCTTATTTACAGGAACATATACCTTTTCAAGTGTTCTTGGGTCATATCCGCTGTAATAAATGCATGTGGATATTGTTGAAGGTGTTGGATAAAAATCCTGTACCTGTTCTGGCATATATCCAAGGTCTCTTATATATTCAGCTAATTCCACAGCTTCCTTCATTGTGGAACCTGGGTGTGAAGACATAAGATATGGCACAACAAACTGATTCATGCCTAACTTCTTATTGATTCTTGCATATTCATCTCTGAATCTTTCATAAACCTCATTATCTGGCTTTCCCATTACCCTGAGAACATTGTTGCTTACATGCTCAGGGGCAACCTTAAGTTGTCCGCTTATATGATATTTGCAAAGTTCATTAAAGAACTCCTTATTTTCATCATAAATAAGATAATCAAATCTGATACCAGACTTAATAAATACCTTCTTTACTCCTTCAAGGCTTCTTAATTTTCTAAGAAGCGAAAGATAATCCTTATGGTCAACATAAAGGTTCTTGCACTTTGTAGGGAATAAGCACTGTTTTCCAACACAGGCTCCGTACTTCTCCTGCTTCTTGCATGAACGGTGTCTGAAATTCGCAGTTGGGCCTCCTACATCATTGATATAACCTTTAAAGTCCTTATCCTTTATCATAATTTTTGCTTCTTCAATAATGGACTCATGGCTCCTTGTCTGGATTATTCTTCCCTGGTGAAATGTTAATGCACAGAAACTGCATCCACCTATACATCCTCTGTTGCTCACAAGGCTGAATTTAATTTCATTGATTACAGGAATTCCTCCGTCCTTTTCATACATAGGATGATAGTTTCTCATATAAGGAAGTGCATATATATCGTCCATCTCCGTCTCCGTTAATGGCATAGCAGGTGGATTCTGCACTATATATCTGTTTGTATCATAAGTTTCAATAAGTGTTTTTGCACTGTATGGATCTGTATTGTCATACTGCATCTTAAAACTTCTTGCAAATGTCTTTTTATCCTTTATTATTTCCTCATAGTCCGGAAGCTTTACATAATCATAGATTCCATCTATATGTCTTGTGCAGTACACAGTTCCTCTTATAAATGTAATATCCTTTATATCTATTCCGCTATTTAAAGCGTCTGCTATTTCTACAATTGTTTTTTCACCCATTCCATAGGAAAGAAGATCCGCCTGGGAATCTATAAGAATAGACTTCTTTACCGTGTCACTCCAGTAATCATAATGAGCCATTCTTCTAAGACTTGCTTCTATTCCCCCTATAATAATAGGTGCTTTCTTAAATACTTTTCTTATAAAATTGCAGTAAATAATAGTTGCCCTGTCTGGTCTTTTACCTATACCCCCTCCTGGTGTATAGGCATCTGTCTGTCTTCTTTTCTTGGCAACGGTGTAATGATTAACCATTGTATCCATATTTCCTGCAGAAACCAGAAATCCAAGTCTTGGTCTGCCAAATATCTTTATGCTTTCATCATTTTTCCAGTCAGGCTGTGATATTATGCCTACTTTATATCCATGTGCCTCAAGTACTCTGCTTATAATTGCTGGTCCAAATGAAGGGTGGTCTACATATGCATCTCCTATGATATATACAAAATCAACCTCTTCCCAGCCTCTTTTTTTCATATCCTCATAACATACTGGCAGAAACATTAGTTATCCTCTCCTACAGTAAATCTTTAAAATCATTTATAAAGCTGTGGGCTTCTCTTTTAATGGCAGCTAAATCATATTGAGAATGTATATCAGAAACTGCACATACTCTCATGCCTGCGGCAATTCCAGCTTTAACTCCCTGCAATACATCTTCGAAAACAAGACATTTTGCCGGATTAACACCTATATCCTCTGCTACTTTCAGGTAAATATCCGGAAATGGCTTTCCTTTTTCTACTTCACAAGCTGTTCTTACTGAATCAAAGCATGAAGAAAGATTATATTTATCCATTATTACACTTACTAATTCCTTGGAATTACTTGTTGCAATGCCTGTTTTTATGCCCTTTTCCTTAAGAAATGTTAAAAATTCCATAACACCATTTTTTAAAGGCACTTCATTTTTATATTTATTAAAAGCCATCTCATTCCAGTAATCCTTTATGTCATCTAAAGATTCTGGTATATTAAATCTCTCTTTAAAATAAACTGCTGTTTCAGAAAAGCTTTTTCCTTCTATGCAGCTTTGCAAATCTTCCGGAAGTTCAATTCCATATCCACCAAGATATTCTCTGTCTATTTCCTTCCACATCCACATGGAATCAATAAGTGTGCCGTCAAGGTCAAATATAACACCTTCTATACCATCTAAGATTCCCTTATTATCTATCTCTTTGTCTATATTGTCAAAATCACTTTTTTTAAGTTTTACATAGTCTCCTGATTTGATATTTGAAGCAATCATCTTAGTACCCATATACAAATCCTTTGTTTCTTCACTATGATATACAAACTTAAGATTACCGATGCTTACTCTTTCAAGATAAAGTACTTTCATGCCAACTGCCTGGAACATCCTTTTTACCTGATGAAACTTGCCTTCATGAATTTTAACAAGAACTCTTGATGTATCTCCACTTTCAATTACAGTAAGGCTTGCTGGAAGTGCCTTAAACTCTTCATCAATATCAAGTCCCTTTGAAAAAGCTTCTATCTCTTTATCAGTTACCATGCCATCTACAATGGCATAATATACTTTATCAACTTTTTTCTTTGGTGACATAAGCTTATGTGAAAACTGTCCATCATTTGTTATTATAAGCAGTCCCTCTGTATCTATATCAAGTCTTCCCACAGGAAATATATCATCATGGGTTTCATTTTCAATAAGGTCAACTACTGTTTTATGCAGGTTATCCCTTGTTGCAGAAACTACCCCCTGTGGTTTGTTAAGCACGTAGTATACATACTCTTCATACTGCACTATTTTATTATTAACTTTTATTATATCATTTTCAAAATCTGCCTTAAATGCACCGTCAGTTATTATCTTATCATTTACTGTTACGGTTCTGTCCTTAAGTTTTTTCTTTACTTCACTTCTTGTTCCATATCCACATTCACATAATAACTTATCAAGTCTCATTTTGACTCCCCTACATCCATCTCCATCCAGAGAGATATTTATTCTTAATAGTTCCTTTATTAATCTTGCCAAATCCAAGTGAGTAACCATCTACTCCAACAAGGCACCAGCCGTTATAGCTGTAATCCCCGTCAAATTCTACAGTTTCTCCCTTAAGGTATCTTATAACTCTCTCATCATCCACATGAAAGTTTATAACATTATCATATTCCTGCATTTTTAATGCGCAGGCCAGAGCCTGGCTAGGTTCGAATCTGTTCTTTTTAATCTCACCCATTAAAAGACCATTTCTTAAAACCTTTATGCCCTTTACATCAAGCATAAACTCTGGAATGTAATATATTCGTTCTTTGTTTACTATAAATCTGTTTATGTCAAAATCAATGTCTATATGTTTAATAAATTCCATAAATTCATCTGGAAGGTCCTTGGCATAGGATTTTCTTACAGTCTGAATCTGTGGGTATCCTGAGGCTGCATCTTCTGATTTTTTTAGAAGTGCAACAAAATGGCCTTCTCCATTAATCTTATGTGGCCATAGTCTTTTAGCATTTTTAATACACTCATATGGTGTATTGTCTTTATCTTTATATTCTTCAACAAACTTAAGCCAGTCCACATGTCCACAGTCCCCAAAGTCATAATCTATCTTCTCTACTGTAAATCCTTCTTCATTTTCCATAAGGTATCTAAGGGTTCCTTCATCTTCCTCTGGTGAAAATGTACATGTTGAATATATCATGTATCCACCTGGTTTTAGCATCTTTGCTGCATATGTTATTATTTCTCTTTGAAGTTTGCTGTAGTATTCTACTCCATACTGCTCCCAGTTTTTTGTTATTGCAGGGTCTTTTCTAAACATTCCTTCTCCTGAACATGGTGCATCAACTAAGATTTTATCAAAGAATCCTTCAAAATGCTTTGCAAGTTCAAATGGAGCTTCATTTGTTACAATTGCATTCTTGACACCTGATAATTCTATGTTTTTTAGAAGTGCCTTTGCTCTTGATCCGCTTATATCATTTGTCACAAGGACTCCGGTAGAATCAAGCTTTGCTGCAAGTTCCGTACTTTTTCCTCCTGGTGCTGCGCACAAATCAAGCACCTTGTCGTGGCTCTCTACAGGAAGAAATGATGCAGGTGCCATGGCACTTGGTTCCTGTATATAATAAAGCCCAGCATAGTAGTATGGGTGCTTTGCCGGCTTGTCCTTTGCATCATAATAAAAGCCCTTCTTAGTCCAGCTTATATCCTTAACTTCGTAGGGGCTTATATTTTGAAACTCTTCTCTATTTATTTTTAATGTATTAATTCTTAATCCCTGATAAAATGGCTTGGAAAAACAGTCAAAGTATTTATCTGCTTCTTCACCTAATAATTCTTTTATTCTATCTGTATATTTAACTGGAAGCATTATAATAATCCTCTCATCATTTAATTTCAATACTAACAATATTATATATAATTAAGTGATATTTTGCAACCTAACAAAAAAATCATCACGATACGACTTCCTTCCTCATAAATATTAAAACTATATATATTCTAACACATAAACAATTAAATTACATTAGCTTTGTAGTATAAAAATGTACACTAAAGCCTTGGCCTTAGTGTACATATAAATTTTTATTTTTTCTCTTTTATAGCATCATTTATAATATCTTTCATATAATCCTTTTTTTCTGTATACCAATAGTTTCCATACTGATCTTCAAATACAAACTTAAGTTCTTTGTCTGTCAAATCACGGTAATCTCCCTCTGTATTTTCATCCAATATCAAATATTTTCCATCAGGATTTACATAAACCGACTCAGTATCTAACGGATTATATCCTATGCAATTTCCATCTTCATCTATTTCTATAATACCTTGATAATCACATATTTTTTCTATATTCTTACCATCATATCTTAAAATTGTATATATCCAATTATCTTTATCTTGTTCCAACACAATTTCTTTATAATTATCAGTTTTATCAATATCTATTATTCTGTTATTATATGAATATAAATATTCATCATCAAAGTTATATACAGCTTCGTTTTCCTCCCCTTTATTAACATACATCTTACTGTATCTTGACCTGTTATTTTCCATTATTTCAAATGACAGGCTGTCTTCTTTTCCATCATTATCTAAATCTATAGATATTTTTTTGTTTGTATCCATACTAACTGAGTATTTTAATGCCTTATTCCTGTAACCATACCCAATATTATTATTATTAGGCAATTCTAATTTAATTATCTTCTCATAGTTTTC
>JAILNW010000357.1 GCA_024691145.1 Lachnospiraceae bacterium | reverse complement strand
GTGTATATTATTTGGAAGGAGCATAGGTAGTTATAAATATTATAACTAATATATTGAAATGAATTATTTAGAAACATTAATAAAAATGATTAAGGCAACGGAGATTATAGTCGCCGGAAAATCAACTGTTTATGAAAAAGGTCTTTCTGAGATTGAAAAACAAATAGAAAGTGCTAAAAGGAAAAATAAGAAGTTGTTTTTTATAGGAAATGGTGGTAGTGCAGGTGTTGCATTACATATGTCAGCAGATTTTCAGAAATCCGCCGAAATACGCACCCAAACATTCTTTGACTCTCCGTTAATGACATGCATGTCAAATGACTATGGCTATGAACAGTCCTTTTCAAAGCCTTTAGAAATTAATGCTGATAAGAATGATATATTAATTGCTATAAGCAGTTCAGGGGAATCAAAAAATATACTCAATGCTGTAGCAAAAGCAAAAGAACTAGGATGCAAGGTTTTTACATTTTCTGGGTTCAAGAAAGATAATTCGTTAAGTGTTATGGGTGACATTAACATTTATGTTCCTATAGAACATTACGGGATAGTGGAATCAATTCACAATTTAATTCTTCAGCAGATTATAGATGATATTAAAGAAAAAGAAAATGGGGAATAAAGTTATTTTTTTAGATAGAGATGGTGTAATCTGTAAAGAAAAGAGTTATGTGACAAAGCTAGAGCAACTAGAAATATTTGATTATGCCGCTAAAGCTGTCAGAGTTTTTCACATTTTAGGGTATGCAGTTATCGTTATTACTAATCAGTCCGGAATAGCTAGAGGTATGTTTTCGGAAGATGAATTAGTAAAGATGAATTCCAAAATATATAAGGAAGTAAAAGTGGATGATATTCTATATTGCCCACATCTTCCGCCAAAACAAGGTGAAAAGGAAAGAGAACCATATATAATAAAATGTACTTGTAGGAAACCTAATACAGGACTAATAGAGCAAGCAGTCAGAAAACACGACTTAACATTAAATGGGGCTTTTTTTGTTGGAGATCGCGCAAGTGATATAGAAACAGGGCAGAATGCACATATAAAGACAGTTTTGCTTGAAAGTGGATATGGGTCTACAAGACTAGAAAAAGATATTACTCCAGATTATATATTTAATGACTTAATGGAATTTGCAGAGTTCTTACAGGAGAAAGGAAATGCCATATAAGCTATTTGACACTTCAAGATTACAACTAAAACCATTAACGGAAAGAGTACATGATGTAAAGATATCCGTAAATACAGAGGTTGAACCATTACAAGAAGATATAAGAGACAGTGAAGATATTCTCGCAGTGGCTAATGCAATTAAGCTGGCAAAAAAGGAAAAAGCCACTGTGCTTATGATGTATGGTGCTCATGTTATCAGAACAGGAAACTCTCCTGGCATGATAAGGTTGATGAAAGAGGGTTATGTAACTCATTTTGCAACAAACGGTGCTGGTTCAATCCATGATTTTGAACTTGCAATGATTGGCGAGACTTGCGAAAGTGTAGCAAGATATATTTCGGAAGGTCAATTTGGACTCTGGAAAGAAACGGGGCTTTTAAACGAAGCAGTTGTTATTGGAGACAAAGAGGGGCTTGGCTTTGGAGAGGCTGTAGGGAAATACATATGGGAAAACGATTTTAAATTTAAGGAACAAAGTGTCTTAGCTATGGCATATCATTTTGGCATACCTGCAACGGTACATGTTGGAATTGGAAATGATATTGTCCATGAGCATCCTAATTTTGATCCTGCCGCGACTGGCCGCGCAACATACAGAGATTTTTTGATATATGCAGAATCTGTTTTAAACCTTCAAAATGGAGTTTTCTTAAACTTTGGGTCAGCAGTAACTGGGCCGGAAGTTTATTTAAAAGCATTAGCAATGGCGAGAAACGTTGCAAAACAAGAAAATAAAAATATTAACAGGTTGACAACTGCTGTTTTTGATGTACTTCCACTTGAAGGTAATACCAAAAAGGAACCTGAAAAAACAAATCCACAATATTATTTCAGACCTTGGAAGACTATACTAGCAAGAACTGTTGCTAATGGTGGTCAGAGTTATTATATATGTGGTAAGCATCAGCAAACAATACCGGCATTAGTGAATATACTTTTAGAAAGAGAAAAATGATTATGGAATCAAAAAAGATTATGACTGCTGAAGCCTTTTCTGTTTTAAGAGAGCAATTAAGAGTAGAAGGTAAGAAAGTGGTAATGTGTCATGGTGTTTATGATTTACTTCATTATGGCCATATTGAGCATTTAAAGGAGGCAAAGTCCCTTGGCGATGTACTTGTTGTTTCAGTAACAGCGGCAAAATATGTTAATAAAGGGCCTGATCGCCCTTATTATAATGACATACAAAGAACTGAATTCTTGGCTTCAATAGAATTCGTTGACTATGTTGTCCTAAGCCAAGAAGGAAGCGCTTTAACAAATATAAAATTAATTAAACCGGACATTTTTGTGAAAGGGCAGGAATTCCAAAGCGGAAGTGATGGAATAACGGGAAATGTTGCTAAAGAAATAGATATGGTTAAATCGCTTGGTGGCGATGTACATTTTACACAAGGAGAAGTTCATAGTTCAAGTAAACTTCTTAATAACTATTTTAATGCGCTGCCCGATGAAGTCGTTGAAATAGCAAAGAGCATTATAAATAAGTATGGTGGCAACATTTTTGAAACAATATGTAATTATGTGGATGGGTTTGATAATCTTAAAGTACTTGTTGTAGGAGATATAATTATAGACGAATATGTGTTTTGCCAAGTACAAGGCTTAACAAATAAAGATGCTGTTATTTCCGCAAGGTACGAGGATGAAGAAAAATATTTAGGTGGAGCACTTGCAATTGCAAGGCACATATCAAACTTCTGTCACAACACTTCATTATTATCAATGATGGGCTCACAGGATAAACTTCTTAAAGAATA
>JAILNW010000318.1 GCA_024691145.1 Lachnospiraceae bacterium | reverse complement strand
TATAAAGAAACTTGATGAATATTCAGATGAAGTAATAGAAAAACATTATGACTTAAAGAATTCATCATTTGTTTGTGAAGTTAAATCTGTTGACTTTACAAATAAGACAATTAACTGTAATAAAGTAGAATATTTAACTTTTGAAGACGAAAAAAGAATTCAGGAACTTGGTATTACAGATGACATGTCAGATGGTTACTACATTTATGATGAAAAAGAAGATAATGAGACTTTTGAATTTTCCGATGATATTGAATTTTACAGATTATTGGGAAATTGGACTTTAAAGGATAATTTAAAAAATATAGAAAAAATAAAAGATACATATTACTTCTATGTTTATACCGAAGAAAATGTTATTACTGCTATAAAGGAAGTATATCAATCATAAAACAATAAGAGGCTGATGCATATATGTTAAGCCTCTTATTTATTGTCCATGTTTTACCATAAACATTAGTAGAAAAAAATGTATTGAAATTATCAATGTAATAAAATATAATAATATATGTGGGATTTTATCGAAATAATATCGAAAGGAATATATATAGATTATGAATACAGAAAAAGCTGCTTATAAATTATATAATACCATCCCAGGGCGTATGGTACTTAAAGTTCTTACTATGCCTGCTGTTTCTAAACTTGCAGGATTATACATGGATTGTCCAGTATCAAAGATTCATATAAAATCATTTGTTAAAAATAATAATATTAATCTTTATGATTATGAAGATAAGGATTATAAGTCATTTAACGATTTTTTTACACGAAAGATAAAAAAATATAACCGTATTGTTAATTATAATCCAGAGAATTTTATTTCTCCTTGCGACGCAAAACTTACTGTATGTCCTATTACTAAGGATAAGATTAGTGGTAATTCAAGATTTAAGATAAAAGGTTCTTATTATAATCTTAATGAGCTTCTTCGTAATTCAAAGCTTGCAGCTAATTATGAGGGAGGATACTGCCTTATATTCAGACTAAGTGTAGATGATTACCACAGATATTGTTATATTGATAATGGCAAGAAGTCAAGAAATATATATATTAAAGGTAAACTACATACGGTTATGCCTGTTGCTCTTGAGAGAAAGAAGGTATTTTCTGAAAACTGCAGAGAATATACAGTTATGAGAACTGATAATTTTGATGATGTTATTCAGATGGAAGTAGGAGCAATGCTTGTTGGAAAGATTCAAAATCATGATGGAAAAGGAAAGACTGTAAGAGGACAGGAAAAAGGCATGTTTTTATATGGTGGATCCACAATTATACTTCTTGTTAAACAAGATATAATCAATATAAATGATAATATTATTGAGAATTCTAAGAATAATATAGAAACAAAAGTAAAATTTGGTGAAACAATAGCATATCATGCTTGACATTATTGCATTTATATGTTATCATAAGCATTGTTAATAAGACCTTTGTCTTATGTATATATGTAATTAGCCTGCTCTCAGGTACAGGGTATACTCCTGTCCGTATCTTAGGGTATGGCGTTTTAAAGAATAAGGAGGATTTTTACTATGACAAGTAAAGAAAGAAAAGCTGAAATTATTGCAACTTACGGTAATAGCGCAACAGATACTGGATCTCCAGAAGTTCAGATTGCTTTATTAACAGAAAGAATCAACGAACTTAACGAGCATCTTAAGAACAATAAGAAGGATCATCATTCAAGAAGAGGTCTTCTTAAGATGGTTGGTCAGAGAAGAGGTTTACTTGAGTACCTTAAGAAGATCGATATCGAACGTTATAGAAGTATTGTTAGTCGTTTAGGCTTAAGAAAATAATTAATCGTGCCGGGGAGTTATTAACAGCTATATGGTAGCTTTACTAATATGCCCGGCACTTTATTATGTTAATTAATGTCAGGATGTTATATGTTACTGGAGGTTTAGTAACGTTATCCGAGACTTCTGAAAAGTTTACTTTAACATAAAGCAGGTTTTTCAGTAGTTTCGGCATCTTGACATTGAAATAAAATTAAAGGAGACAAGAAAATATGTACAAAAGTTATTCTATGGAATTAGCCGGAAGAACTCTTACAGTTGATGTAGGAAGAGTTGCTGCACAGGCTAATGGAGCAGCATTAATGCACTATGGTGATACTGTTGTTTTGTCTACAGCAACAGCATCTGACAAGCCAAGAGAAGGTATCGATTTCTTCCCATTAAGCGTTGAATATGAAGAAAAATTATATGCAGTTGGTAAGATACCTGGAGGATTTAATAAAAGAGAAGGTAAGGCAAGCGAGAATGCCATACTTACTTCAAGAGTTATTGACAGACCTATGAGACCTTTGTTCCCAAAGGATTATCGTAATGATGTTACACTTAACAATCTGGTTATGTGTGTTGATCCTGACTGTAGCCCTGAACTTACAGCTATGCTTGGTTCTGCCATTGCTACAGCTATATCTGATATACCATTTGATGGTCCATGTTCAACAACTCAGGTTGGTTTAATTGATGGAGAATTTATATTTAACCCTAATGCTGCACAGAAGGCTGTTTCTGACCTTGCACTTACAGTAGCATCTACAAGGGATAAAGTTATCATGATTGAAGCAGGAGCTAATGAAGTTCCTGAGGATAAGATGATAGAAGCTATTTATGCTGCACACGAAGTAAATCAGAAGATTATTGAATTTATTGATTCTATCGTTGCTGATTGTGGCAAGCCAAAGCATGAGTATGAAAGCTGTGCAGTTCCTGAAGAGTTATTTGAAGCTATTAAGAAGATTGTAACTCCAGAGGATATGGAAGTGGCTGTATTTACTGATGAGAAGCAGAAGAGAGAAGAAAATATTAAGAATATTAAAGAAAAACTTGAAGAAGAGTTTGCTGAGAATGAAGAGTGGCTTTTAAAATTAGATGAAGCACTTTATCAGTATCAGAAGAAGACAGTTAGAAAGATGATTTTAAAGGATCATAAACGTCCAGATGGAAGACAGATTACAGAGATCAGACCTCTTGCTGCTGAGATTGACATTTTACCAAGAACTCATGGTTCAGGTATGTTTACAAGAGGACAGACTCAGATTCTTACAGTTACAACTTTAGCACCTCTTGCTGAAGCACAGAGAATTGACGGACTTGATGAAGCAGAGACATCTAAGAGATATATGCATCATTATAACTTCCCATCATACTCTGTAGGTGAAACTAAGCCTTCAAGAGGACCAGGACGTAGAGAGATTGGACATGGTGCATTGGCTGAAAGAGCCCTTGTTCCTGTACTTCCTACAGAAGAAGAGTTCCCATATGCTATAAGAACTGTATCTGAGACACTTGAATCTAATGGTTCAACATCACAGGCAAGTATATGTGCATCTACATTATCGCTTATGTCTGCAGGTGTGCCTATTAAGAAGATGGTTGCAGGTATTTCAACTGGTCTTGTTACAGGTGAAACTGATGATGATTATATTGTATTAACAGATATTCAGGGTCTTGAAGACTTCTTTGGAGATATGGACTTTAAGGTAGCTGGTACTCATGATGGTATTACAGCTATCCAGATGGATATTAAGATTCACGGTCTTACTAGACCTATCGTTGAAGAGGCTATTAGAAGAACAAAAGAGGCTAGAACTTACATTCTTAATGAAGTTATGTCTCCTGTAATTTCTGAGCCTAGAAAAGAAGTTGGAAAGTATGCTCCAAAGATTAAGCAGATTAAGATTGACCCTGCTAAGATTGGCGATGTTGTTGGACAGAGAGGAAAGACAATTAATGCTATAATTGAGCAGACAGGCGTTAAGATTGACATTACTGATGAAGGAGCTGTATCAATCTGCGGAACAGATATGGATATGATTGATAAGGCTGCTAACCTTATTAATGTTATTGTAACTGACTTTGAAGAAGGACAGGTATTTACAGGTAAAGTTATAAGCATTAAGGAATTTGGTGCATTTATCGAATTCGCTCCTGGAAAAGAAGGTATGGTTCATATTTCTAAGATTTCTAACCAGAGAATTAAGAACGTTGAAGATGTACTTACACTTGGAGACACTGTTAAGGTTGTATGTCTTGGAAAAGATAAGATGGGCAGAATCAGCTTCAGTATGAAAGATGTAAAACAATAAATTAATATATTAATGGGACAGCATATTTTGTTGTCCCATTTTGTATAATTTGCATAAAAAAACTAATATAAAAATTTTAATTTTGTATCGACTGTTTTCCTAAAATATGTTATAATATGCTAGAAATGAGTTGCTGTTCACGTTTAGAATAATATATCTACAGCTACATGCTTGCATGTTAAGCTGTAGTATATATTATTCTAAAACTGTGAAGCAGAAACTTTCCCCACAGTCGCAGACATAAGCTGCAAAGCAGCGACATATGCGTAGCAGATGGTCTGCGACCTGCAGGGGAAAGTTTTAAGTGAACAGCAACAAAAACATCAGCTGTTCACGTTTAGACTGTGGGAGAGTGTTATACGTGAGTAGTAATTTTGTGAAAAGTTTTTTTGTAAAAGAAGATTTTTTGTTTACAAGTTTTTAGTTACATATAGTTTTATTGTGTCATTTTAAAATGATATGATTAATGGGAGAACATTTGAAAGTAGGAGTTGTTCATGTTTAGAAAAAGAGCGATTTTTTTAAGGTGTTGTATTGCTCTATTAGCTGTATGTGCGTACTCTTTGGGATTTGCGGGTTATGCATATGCAACTGAGACAACTACAAATAATGAACAGACATTAATTCAGTCAACCATTTCATCATATTATTCTAGTGGAGTATATAACACTTATTATTATAACCAGCTTGATACTTATGCTAAAGTAATATATGAGAAATTACTGTTTAATGCTGAAGAGATGAAAAGCGGCGAGTATACCGTAAATATTTATTATGATGCCGCAACAGTTAAAGAAGATGATATAGGTACTTATTTTCAATCTGCAATTGACGCATTTGACAGAGATCACCCTGAGATTTTCTGGCTTGCCCTTAACAGATTGCAGTTAAGTTATTCTGTGTCTAATATTGATGGAGTTAATTATGTTAAAAATGTAAAGATTGGTCTTGTACAGAGTACTAATGGTATTACAAATTATTTGCTTGAGGATTATTCATCTATAGGTTCGCTTCAGTCAGAACTTAATGAATATAAGATTTCTCTTAATAAGATTCTTAGAGAAGTTGAAGCTGAGAGCGATTTTGATACGGTTAAGAATATACACGATTATCTTGTAAAAAATAATGATTATAATACTTCCAGCAATATGAGCATGAAGGCTTACAAGTCAGTAAGTGCCATAATTGGACATATAGGTGATTCACAGGCTCCGGTTTGTGAAGGCTATTCAAGAGCTTTTAAGGTAATTTGTGACAGGCTTGGTATTCCATGTATTATAGCAAGTGGTAATGCAACACTCAATAATAACACTGTTGGACATATGTGGAATATTGTAAATATAGAAGACCATTGGTATTATGTTGATACTACATGGGATGATCCTGTTCTAAGTGAAGGAAGAAGTTATGATGACCTGACTCTTTCAAGAAAATACGCATTTTTCCTTGTGGGAAGTACAACACTCAGCAAGACTCATTCAATCAGTGGTATGTTTGCTGATAAGCTGAATTATAACTTTTATTTTAAATATCCTTTAGTTAATCGTTCAGATTACAGTCTTAATATACAGTATTATTCGATTACTGTGAAGAAGAGTAATGGTGGAACTATAACAACTAATGCAAAGGATATCAGTAATGTAGAAGAAGGAACACAGATTAATGTTTACGTCGAACCTGATACAGGTATGGAGATTGTAAAAGGTTCTTTAAAATATAATGATATTGAAATTGTAGATAATACATTTATTATGCCAGCAAGCAATGTTGTAATTACGTATAAGTTTATGAAGTCAGATACAACACTTTCTACTATGACACCACAGGTGCCAACTGTGTCACCTGAAAATAGTACTTCAGGAACAAGTAATCCAACAAAATCTGCTTCTATTACTCATGGTGTGGCAGCAACTGAAAAGCCAGGTGCAAGTACAATAAACAGTAATTATAAAGATAATACTGATTCACCTGCTGCAACAGCCATTAATATAAGAGAGAATACTACAGGCGATATGCCAAGTATGAAATTTAATGTGGATATAAAGAATAACCTTGATATTTCTACATCAGAGGATATTGTACAGTTTCATTTATCAGAGGGGTTATTTGACAAGGATATCAATGTTAATATTAATGAAAGACCGATAGATACTAAGATTTCAGACTTACTGGTTAATAAATTCGGAACTGATACATTTATTGAAGCAACGGTATTCGATTTTTCAGTAAAGGATAAAGATAATAATAGCATTGACATGCATCTTGAAGAAAATCAGGAATTTGTTATGTACGTTCCTGTTTCTGAAAACTTTGTAAATAATCAGAAGAAGATAAGAGTATATTATATAGATGGAGAGGATCTTATAGTTACTAATACTGAAGTTGTTGCTGATAATGATAAAGTTTTCTTAAAGATGTATCTTGATAATACAGGATCATATGTTATGGTTGAAGAGATAGGTAAGATTGAGATTACTGATGACCAGAGTCCTAAGATTATAGCTAATGCTCAAAGCACTACTTCGGAAGCATTTGATGTTTATGAAGAAGGTCTTATGGAAAACTATGATACTGATTTGATAGCTTTAGCAGTTATTATTGCTGGATGGATTACTCTTGTTCTTGCTATAATGAGAAAGATTCATAAGGCATCACTTGAGAAAGCCTTAGAGGCGGAACAGCCAGAGGGTACATCAGAGATTTTAAATGCACAGTTAGAGAAGATACAGTCCGGCGAGATAGTTAATGACAGTAATATTTCTTTTGATGATATGCTTAATGGCAAGACAGCAGAGGAGCCAAGAGAAGATATTAAGGATAGTGAAACTAATGCCGAAGTATTAGATGATGATATAAAAGATAAAATTGAAGAATAGCTAAAATGGTCAAAAGTCTATATAGAGTTTAGTATTACTGTTACAGTCTTTTGACCTTTTTTAATTTAAGGAGAGATGCTTGTTGGACAACATTTATGTTCAGATTATTACTTCAATGAAACAGCATTTGCAAAAACGTGAGGAAAGTGTAGTTTTTGTAAAAGGCTGTACTGACATAGTTCTTTCAAAAGAGAATATAAAGGACCTGATAGATGATGAAGATATTTGCGTCCTTTATTATCAATATAAACAAACAATAGTTCAATCTGCTTATAGTCCATTTTTAGATTGGGTCTTTTTCTTGTACAATAAATTTTTTAAAAAAGATATGACAGCAGAAGAATTCATAAATAATTGTGATATTTACAGCATACAGAAGGAGATTTTTGTATCTTTCCTTAATACTGGTTTATGCCAAAGAAAAGAAGAAGTTATTATTGATGAGGTAAAGTATGAAGAAAAACGCTTTATTCAGTCATTAATAAATGTTTTTAAATATATTTCAAATAGAGTTTCTTTGTTTATGGTGCTGGATAAAGTTCAATTTGCAAAGAGTTCTTCCATAAAATTTTTATGTGAATGGGTAAATAATAGTTTTGAAAATATTGCTTTATTTACTTTTTACAATGAAGCATATTTTCCTACAGAACATGTAAGAAATGACTGGACTAAGCTTATAAGAAAACTTGAAGAAAAAGACTTACTATTTGATAGCGGTAATGTTACAGATGTTTCTATTACATACGAAGGGGAAGATACATTTCAATTCGATAATACAAATGCAGAAAATATAATAAGCAAGTTAAACAATATGTTCAATACTATGGCCTATACCCAGGCGGATTATTACCTTAATCTTATATATCAGCGTATTGTCTTTGACAAGATTGATATTGAGAAAAAATACTGTATGCAAATTCTTGTACTATATATTTTTACAAATATATATAGTGAAACATACAAGTATGCGCTTGTATTGTGTGATGAATTCCACATGCTTTTAAGTGAAGATGATTATGTAAATCAGTATCAGTATAATTACCTTTCATGTATTGCATTAAGCATGCTTTATCAAAAGGAAGTTGGATATGATCATTATTTAAAATGTGTAGAATATGCTAATAAATTAGATGATGATTTTCTCCTTTTAAAGGCAGAAAGGTTAGAGTTTTTGTCTGATATAGCCTTCGGAAGATCAACATTTTTAAGAAAAAAGGCTACTACTCCGGAATTTGTAACTTTCACAAAGAGAGTTGAAGAGTATGGATTTTTAAATACGCTTATTTATTGCTATACTTATGGTTTTCAGAATGATGTTGTATCTTTGATGGAAATTAATTCTGGAAAAGCAGAAGATATATATTTTAAAAAAGCCATAAAAATTGCTAAAGAGATTGGAAACGAATATTTTTTAAATTATGTATATGATGTTAAAGGATTAACTGTAGGTAATGCCCATGCGGCAGACTATGCTGACAGGTTATTTAAAGAAAGCATCAATATGCAGCTTGAAATGAACAACCAGTTAAGTCTTACTTCTTATGCGGGATTAGGATATTTTTATATTTCAAGAGAAAAGTATAAAGATGCACATGAATGTTATAACCAGCTTCTTAACATCCTTTATAAAGCTCAGGCTATGAATGGATTAAATGAAGATGAGATAGAAGAGGGACATAGATTTGATGTATATGAACCTATAAGAGTTTTATATAATATGGCAATTACCTGCATGTGTGATAATAATTTTGACCTTGCATGTGAGTATATGGTGGCAGTTGTTAAAAATATGGAATATATGAATGTATTTGATTTATTTGTATGCGATCTTGCAAAGATTTATGGTATGACGGCATACTGCTATTATAAGAAAAATATGATATATAACTGCACTTTATATCTTGATAAACAGGAAATGTCTCTATCACATATTATTCATGGAGATGGTAATGGAAAAGGACGTACTGATTCACTGTTTTTATATTATCTTATTAAAGGTATGATTGAAAAAACTAATGGTGATTATGATAAGGGCATTGAGATGTTCAGACAGGCTGAAAAATACATGATACTTGACCCTGGACAGTACTTTTTCACATATCCATTATTCTGTATTGAAGAGTATTATTTTTATAAAAATTTCAACAGAAATGATAAGGCTGAAGAGATAATTGATAAATGCATAGAATTTTGCATTGATAAAAAGTTTGAACTTAAAAGAAAATATTTTATGAATATAAAAAATGGTATCCAGGAAGAAAATCCATCTGAGCTGGAACTTCATCTTGAAGGTGTAACCTTACACCAGATTACTGTACTTTTACGCAACAAGCGTATAAATATGGAACTTGAAGATAAGAGTAAAGATGAGGACTTTCTTTCATTGTGGCAGGAAAATCTTAATAATGCCACAATGGAAACTGATAAGATAGTTAACAGTGCAATGTCATTAATGAAGAAATTTTTCAACTTTGATCATATTTATTATATAAAGAGTGAAGATGATGTAATTAGCTGTGCATATGAAGACGGAGATAAAAATCTCACTTGCCAGGAATTAAAGGATATAGTTAACTATTTTAATAATAACAGGGCAAATGCATTTGTTACAAAGCGTGTTGAAAGAAGTTTTCTTGCCCATGAGCAAATTCTTAAAATATTTGGAATTCATAAGATTGTAACATTTATTGCGGTGCCGATAACAAAGAATAATGTAATAACAAGTATATTTATTGCTATAGCCACTTTAAGAGATGATAAGATAGAGAATAATTCACTTATTAAAGATGAAAGACTTGATACCATGAAGTTAGCATTTTATCAGCTTGTTGATTCAGAAAGAATAATCAATACCCAGAAGATGCTTGAGGATGCTGTATATAGTGCAAATGCTGCAAACAGAGCAAAGAGTGAATTCTTAGCAAATATGAGCCACGAAATCAGAACGCCTATTAATGCAATACTTGGTATGGATGAGATGATTCTTCGTGAATCAAAGTCAGATGAGATACTTGATTATGCATCAAATATACAAAAAGCCGGACAGACATTACTATCTATTATTAATGATATACTTGATTTTTCAAAGATAGAGTCTGGAAAGATGGAGGTCATTCCTACAGAGTACGAGATTAGTTCTCTTATAAATGATATTATTAATATGATTTCCAAGAAGGCTTCTGATAAAAAGCTAAATATGATATTTGATATAGACAGCAATATACCTTGCAGGCTTCTTGGAGATGAGGTAAGAATTAAGCAGATTCTTACAAATATACTTGTAAATGCCATTAAGTATACAAATGTTGGTTCTGTTACATTAAAGATTGGTTTTAAGTATACAGGAAAGAATTCCATTAAGCTTCTTGTTTCCGTAAAGGACACTGGAATAGGAATTAAGAAAGAAGACATGAAGAATCTGTTTACTTCATTTAAGCGCCTTGATATGATTAAGAACCGTAATATAGAAGGAACAGGTCTTGGCATAAGCATTACTACACAGTTACTTCATATGATGAACAGTGAGTTAAAGGTTAAAAGTGAATATCACAAGGGTTCTGAATTCTATTTTGCATTGCCACAGATAGTTATAAATAAAGAACCTATTGGAGATTTTTCATCTTCAATCAATACTGAAAATAAAGTTTATGAATATCATGTAAAGTTTACTGCACCTGATTGCCGTATTCTTATTGTGGATGATAATTCCATGAATATAATGGTTGCCAAAAGACTTCTTAAAATGACAAAACTTATAGTAGACAGTGCAGAAAGTGGTTTTCAGTGCCTTGAGATGGTTAAGGATACACATTATGATGTTATTCTTATGGATCATATGATGCCTGAAATTGACGGAATAGAAACTCTTAGAAGGCTTAATAATCGTAAACATAAATGTAAAGATACACCAGTTATTGTACTTACTGCAAATGCTATATCAGGAGCCAGAGATATGTATCTTGAGAGGGGCTTTTGTGATTATATTGCGAAACCTATTGATGCTGCAAAGCTTGAAAATATGCTTTTAAAGTACCTGCCTAAGGACAAAGTGTTTGTAACAGAGGAAAGTGCTGAAAATAATGAAGAGGTTGTAATTAATAAACCTTCAGACCCTATACCTAAATATCTTTTAAGTAAGGGAATTAATGTAAAAGAAGCTCTTGATTATGTAGATAAAAATGTAGAACTTTACAATGAAATGATTATTACATTTCTTAGTGAGCTTAAGCAAAGACAGACAGAACTAAAAGAATATCTTGATACTAATAATATGGACAGGTACTGTATTCTTGTTCATGCAATTAAAAGTAATGCAAGGTATCTTGGAGAAAAGATTCTTTTTCAGCAGGCCTATGACCATGAGATGGCTTCTAAGAAGAATGATATTGAATATGTAACTAATCATTTTGAAAGCCTTATGCTTGAATGTGATAATGCCTATAATATTTTTGATGAATATGCAAAGGCTGCTAATCTTAATGCAAAAGATAAAGAAGACGATAATGGTCTTTCAATGGAAAAAGATACATTGCTTAAAAAGGTTAACGAAGCTATAGCATATTTAGATGATTTTGAAACAAGAAAAGCAGAAACAATCTTAGAGGAATTAAAAGATTATTCTCTTTTGAAGGAAGATAAGGATATTATAAAAACAGCTTTATCATATATTAAAAAATATGATGATGAAGCAGCAATTGATACATTAAAGCAAATGTTATGATAAAAATGCCGGATAAATATTTATCCGGCATTTTTATCATAACATTTGCTTTAA
>JAILNW010000317.1 GCA_024691145.1 Lachnospiraceae bacterium | reverse complement strand
TATAATGCTTACATTAGAAATGTTTTGTGTGCATTATTTTCAGTTTAACATTAATATATCCGATGTTATAAAAGTTTATCTTATAAACATAATATTCATACTAAGAAATGTCTCAATATGTGCATTAGGAAGTATTAATGTTAAACTGAAAATAATGCACACAAAACATTTCTAATGTAAGCATTATAAGCAGCATTACAGTTAATGTTATTTCAAATGCTAACAATATTTCTACTCTTTTATAGCCCTTTTGGATTTTATCTGCTACTATTCCATCTTTTATATTACTGATATTAATTAAGAATACTAACATTACAAAAAAATATCTGAATATATTTCCAACTATAAAATAGCAATTTGCATCTATTTCATTAACTCCAAAAAAAGAATCCAAGATAATCTCAATTGATTTTGGAGTAATTGCTATTGCACAAATTATCAATAAAAATATGTAAAACCATTCTCCTATTTCTTTTCTATTATACTTTATCAGTCTTAACATACTGCTCACCCTCCTCCACTACTTTCCGTTATTTACTTCAAGATAGTAGCTTTCAAGGCTTTCAACATTCTCTGTTAATTCTAATATTTCACAGCCTGCTTCTTTAAATATACTTACCAGATTGTTAACACTAATCTTTTCAAATAAGTCAGCTGTATCATCTCCGATTATCTCGTACTGATATCCCTTTTCTTCACATACCTTAGAAAAAGCTGTTATATCAGACACCTGAACTCTTATGCTCTTTTTAAGTTTCTCTTCGATTTCCTCAACAGATGCTTCTTTTATCATCTTTCCTTCTTTTATAATGCCAACATGTGTTATTATTTTTGATAATTCCTCTAACATATGGCTTGATATAAGAAATGTTACATCGTTTTTTCTGTTCATTTCCAATATATATTCTCTTAACCATATGATAGTTTCAGGATCAAGACCATTCATTGGTTCATCAAGTACAACAAAGTCAGGATTTCCACACATAGCCATGGCGATTCCAAGTCTCTGTTTTAAACCTAAAGAAAGCTTTTTAACCTTTGTTTTCTCATGATTTGAAAGGCCAAATTTTTCAATATTTTCATTTATGTTTCCATTATCTTTTATACCCTTTAGGTCATATTCATACTTAAGGCAGCCTAATACCGTTGTATTATCATACATAGCCGGCATTGTAAGATATATTCCCATTCTTCTTCTGCACTTATCAATTTTTCCTGATTTGTTACTTACATCATAAAGACTAAAAGACCCCTTTGATGGAACCTGAACACCACTTAATATTCTAAGAATAGTAGTTTTACCAGCTCCATTCTGACCTATAAGTCCGTAAATAGCACCCTTAGGTACATTGATATTTAATCCATCAAGCGCATTAAATTTTTTAAAACCTGCTTTTCTAAATGTTTTTACAATGTCATTTCCTTTAAATACGTAATCCATATTTAATAACCTCCTTTACAAAACCTATTATATCAGTCAAAAACTATAAAAATGGTAAAGAAAATAGTAAAGAAATAATAAAGATTAATCATTTTTCATCTTAAATCCAATACCCCATATAGCTTCTATATATTCTTCATCTGTAACCTGCTTTAGTTTCTTTCTTAAATTACTTATATGCTGTTTTAATGAACTTTCAGTACAATCTGGTGTATCCATGGCTATACAGTCAAGAATGGCCGTCTTTGTAATTACTCTTTCTGGGTTTTTCATTAAGAGTTTCAGAATTGCACTTTCTGTTCGTGTAAGCTTTACATCTTTGTTATTAACTGTAGCAACATTAATATCAGTATTTAGTTTTAAATCTTTAAAGTACATTATGTATGAACTGTCAGACTGACTGTTAATTCTGAACTGCACTGCAATTCTTGCTAGTAATTCCTTCATCTCAAATGGTTTTGTTATATAATCACATGCACCATCAAGTAAAAGTGCCACTTTATTATCTATATCTATCTTTGCACTAACAATAATAACAGGAATACCATTTATCTTTTTTAATAATTCTTCCCCACTAAGACCAGGAAGCATAAGATCCAAAAGAATAAGATCTGGCTTTTCTCTTTCAAGTACCATAAGAGCTTCAGTGCCAGAATATGCCCTTAAAATACCATAACCCTCAGTTTTCAATGTATCCTCAAGCATATTTCCAATATGCATATCATCATCAATAATCATTATTTTTTTCATAATAATCTCCTATCATATTAAATCATCCAATCTCATTATATTACAATTCCAAATTACTGTAAAGTTTAATGAGAAGGTAAAAAAATTGCAAGAATAATGTTCCTTTAAAATATTGGTTTCATCTAAAAAAACAAGAGGACTTAATTAAACATAAGTTCTCTTGTTTTTTTAGATGAAACCAATA
>JAILNW010000281.1 GCA_024691145.1 Lachnospiraceae bacterium | reverse complement strand
GTCATTTTTTTTAATTGATTTTTAGGATGTTTTCCTGTTGATAATGGATTATTTCTGTAAAAATAAATAGCATCAGTAAAAGCTATATCTGCAGCTTGGGCTAACATTAATCGTGTAGAATATTCATCGCCAACAAAATTTGTTGTATCAAATTTAATATTTTTTATAATAAAAGACTTTGCACATAGCCAAGCGTGAATACGCCAATCAATTGAATAAAAAAAAGCCTTTTTTCCACTGATTATTTGGCTATAGTCACCTAAAAACCCTTTGAACATCAATTTTGTTTCATTTTTATCATTAAAAGTTATCACATCACTAAGACATATATCACAATTAGTGCTTTTTATAATTTTATAATATTTCTCTAACATATCATGGGATATGTAATCATCTGAATCTAAAAGTTGCGTATAGTCACCAGTTATAAAAGGAATTCCTGCATTTCTTGATTTACTAACTGTATCTAGATGTGTTATGTGTACAGGTATAATTCGTTTGTCGTGATTTGCGTATTCATCTATAATTTTTCCTGTGTTATCAGAAGAACCGTTATCAATAAATACTAATTCCCAATTATTATATGTTTGAGATAAGACTGAATCAATAGCCTGTTCGATATATTTTTCTCCATTCCAACAAGGCATCAAAAATGTAAATTTAATGTCCTCCATGTTCTACATACTTTCCTTTTGTAAGTTTTTTATTATGCGTTTATAACCAAGCTCTATCAAACGAGAGTTATCAAACCAATTCTTTTCATAAACAATACCATCATCTTCCCTTTTTCCAATAGCGATTGGCTTTTTATAGATTTCGCTAAGTTCAGTTAAAAAGTCTTTTAATTTCCTTACATCTCCATTACTAATTACATATTCAGAATTAACATTATTAACTGATCCAATCAAATATAAAGCTTCTACTACATCATCTATATGTGTAAAATTATAAGGTTGATTACAAGAGCCAAATGTAGGAACTCTATCGTGTTTCCATTCATTTAGTATGTAAGAAATTAAATTACCTGTACTATTGTCACCACCATATATATTTGATAATTGAGCCCATACATATTCTAACCCGCTGTTACGACATATTATATCGAGTAAATTATGAGCATATAATTTGCTTAATCCATATATTAAATTTTGTGCTGAGTATTTTTTTTCTAATGTTTGTCTAGCAACATTTTCTGTTATAGTACCTGTGGCAATAAAACGTCTACAACCAATACTTTTTGCCAAAAATGCAGCATCACAAACATATTGTACATTTTTTAATTGCCAATTATAATTGGTTCTTTCTTTTCCTGCTGTTCCTTGCCAAGCGAAATGATAAAAAGTATCAATTTTTTTATCTATAAACTTTTCAGATATTTCTTTATAGCACTCCATTGGGCAAACAATCTCATGTACATTTTCTTTATTAGCCCACAAAGAAGAAATTTCATGTACAAATGCATATATTTCGCAGTTATTTTCAAGAAGCTTCTTAATAAAGTTACGTCCTATATAACCTGTTGCACCTGTTACTATAACTCTTTTCATTTTTTTTATTTACACATCTCATCAAAATTAAATTTTATCTCTGCTAAATCTCTTTTATTAGATTCTGCTGGATTATGTGGCTCTGGAATTATATCCATCAACATTGACGTTTTTTTATCTGCTCCATAAAAGGCCATCCATAGACCAGGAGCTACTGTTAAACGCTGATAGTTTTCAGTTGGAGAAAGAGTTACCTTTTCAAACTGGCCTTTAGTGGGCGAATTTTCTCTATCGTCATATACAACGAATGTTACCTTTCCATATACCACAACAAGGTTGAGTGTCATTCGATTATGACGTTTCCATCCCTTCACCTGCTTACTTTCAATTTGAGTAAAATAAGCCTCACCAAATCCAGAAAAACCGTCATCGGTACATTTTAACGCATGAAAAACATCACCTTTTGGTACAAGTATATGCTTTAAGGGATGTAAAGTCACACCTTCCATTATAACGCCCACTCCAATTTTTGTTTTTTTGCT
>JAILNW010000257.1 GCA_024691145.1 Lachnospiraceae bacterium | reverse complement strand
TATTTGAATAATAACGGAAAAAAGGATAGGAAAAGATTGTTAGAAGAATTATTTTGATTAATTTGATTTATAATTTAACTATGGAGGACATTTAGAGTTTGAATTATTTTAATAAGTTTGTAGATAAGAGTGATTATTTTGAAAGTATAATTGAAAAAGAGATTGTTTTGTTTGGTGCAGGTGTGAAAGCACACATGTTTTATAATGATTTTAAAAAATTGTTAAACATTAAATGTTGTATATCAAATAGAACTGATGAACATGAATGTTTTTTTGATGATGGACATATTGTAAATATTTATAGAGTTGATGATTTTTTAAAGAATAATAATGAAAATATATTTATAATAATATGTGCTGATGATAGTTTTGATATGGAAAATCAATTAGTAGCGTATGGTTTAAATGCCGGAATTGATTACATTAAGCATGAATGGTTTAGAATGATAATTTCAAATAAAAAGATTGCTGTATTTTATGGAGTATGTTATTTAAGACCTATTAAGGAATATATTACTAAATCTGATGAGTTCAATAAAGAATATGATTCATTTATGTGGTTATCATATAAACAATTTGATGCATTGGGGTATCTTTTTTTAAGATGGCTATTACATTTTTGTGATTTATTTATATATAATAATGTAATTTCAATGAAGGAAAATGCTATTAATAAGGGATTAATTTCTTTATTACCTGAAAATTGTAAAAAAATTAGTATTGCAACTGTAGGAGCACCAATAATACATATGCAGGCAATTAATAAAAACATAAATAACAAAGATTATTATGTAGTATCAAATATATCTGCATATGGACCTTTTACAATGTCCGATTATAATATTAATAAAATGATTGATGATGGTTTGAGCGAAAAAGATGTGATGAGGAAGGTAAAAAGTGATGATATATATTTAAAATCGGATATAATTAAAAATTTTAATAAGAACAAACGCAAATTACAGATACAAGATACGGGAGCAAATATTACAATAAGTGATTATATCATTGATAATATTAAAACAAAAAGAGTTTTTTTAGATAATATCCATGTTTCGAATGAAGTGATTGTTGAAATTACCAATAGACTTCTCGAATTTATAGGTTATAACAGAATTGAATATAACAAAATTTATGATTGGAAAACAATGGTATATGTTTCAGAAGTTCCAGTTTATCCTTGTGTTGCAAATGAATTAGATTTGGAGATATATTTAGATGAAACTATAAAATATAAATTGTTTACTTTTGAGGGATACAAGGCTGTAGAATTTAACGAATATATAGAGAGATATTATGAATATACAAAAAAAATGAGAGAATATATTTTATATGGTATTTTCCCAAAAGGAGGGATTTAATTGGAAGAAATGGTAAGAAAGTGTATTAAAGAAGTGAAGGGGGACTATTTTGATTATGAAGAAGCTTTAATATCAAGTGGCCTATTAAGTTCATTTGATATTTATGAGTTGATTATATGCATAGAAGATAATTTTAATATCAAAATTCCAACAGAAATGATAGAGCCTGAAATGTTTGATTCAATAGATTCAATTATTTTGTTAATTAACCATTCAAAATAAAGAGTGCAGACAGTAAGATGAAAATATAGAATTATGTCTAAATAAGATAATAGAGAGGAGATAAAATATGTATGATGTTATTGTATGTGGAGGTGGAATAGCTGGAGTATCTGCCGCATTAGCAGCTTCTGAAAATAATAGTAAAGTATTATTGATTGAACGAGAATATGCATTAGGTGGACTAGCTACTTTAGGATTGATTTGTGTTTATCTGCCTCTTTGTGATGGAAATGGGGTTCAGATGAGTTCTGGGATAGCAGAAAGATTGCTAAAACTATCATTAAAATATGGACCTGGAGAGATTCCAAAAGCTTGGGAAAAAAACAATAACATATTGAATGAAAGGATTAAGGAAAGATATGCAGTTAGATATAATCCCGCTTCACTAACTATTGCAATGGAAGAAGAGTTATTAAATAAAAATGTAAAAATATTATATGGCAGTCATATATCTGGGGTAAATACTATTGATTCGAATATTTCATCTGTTGTAATTGAAACAAAAATAGGTAAAAAGGAAATATATGGTAAAACATTTGTAGATGCTACAGGTGATGCAGATATATGCTATTTTGCAGGAGAAAAAACTATTACAGATAACAAGAATAGAAGAACAGGATGGTATTTTTCTTACGATAATAAAAATCTGCAATTAAATGGATTAACAGATCCAATTTATTCGGATATTCCAGCTGATAGTAGATTATATTCTGGAATAGATATGGAAGATATTACTATGAGTTGTATTGCAGGAAGAAAAATGATATTAAATGATGTACTAGAAAAAAAGAAAAACAACAATGAAATATATCCTTTAATTATACCAAGTTTTCACGGCTTAAGAATGACTCGAAGATTGGATGGTGAATATAAGTTTAGTGAAAAAGACAAAGGAATATTCTTTAAAGATTCAATAGGGATGATAGGAAATTGGAAAAAAGCCAATGAACGCTATTCGTTGTCCGCAAAAATATTACAAGGAAGTAAAAATAAAAATTTATATGTTGCTGGAAGATGTGTATCTGCTGATGATAGTGGACAAGATTTAACAAGAGTAATACCTTCATGTGCTGTAACAGGAGAAGCTGCAGGTACAATTGCTGCATATCATTCATTACATAATAAAAAACCAACAATAGAAAAATTACAAGAGATTTTAATAAAAAATGGAGTTTTTATAGATAAAACAATATTTGAAAAGATGAGTATTAGTTGACTTTTTGTTTGGCTAATTGTGCTCCTATGTCATTATTTAGTTGTACTATTGACTATTGTAAATTTATGGTGTATAATAGCAAATATTAGAAAATAAGCCATTTGTTAATATAAATAATTTAGAATTTGAGTTATTATGATAATTCAAATTTTTTTATACCAATAAATCCAGGAAATATTTGATTTTTGTATGATAGGATTATATGGTATAAAAAGAGAATCCTATAGTATAAAAAAGTGGAAATTGAGAATATGAATGAAAAAATATTTATAACAAAATCATCAATGCCTTCATATGAGGAATATATAGAAGCCATAAAACCTTTATGGGAAAGTCATTGGCTTACCAACATGGGAAAATATCATCAAGAGTTGGAGAAGAAACTTGAGAATTATTTAGATGTTCCTCAAATATCTTTAACAGTGAATGGACATATGGCTTTGGAATTAGCAATTCAAGCGTTTGATTTTCCAGAGGGAAGTGAGGTTATCACGACACCTTTTACGTTTGTGTCAACTACACATGCTATTGTAAGAAATCGTTTGGAGCCAGTTTTCTGTGATGTAAAAGAATCTGATGGAACAATAGATGAAACAAAGATTGAAGAATTGATAACACCAAAAACGGTTGCAATAATTCCTGTTCATGTATATGGAAACATATGTAACGTGGATGAAATACAGAGAATATCTGATAAGTATAACCTTAAGGTCATTTACGATGCAGCCCATGCTTTCGGAATAAAGAGAAATAATATAGGTATAGGAAATTATGGTGATGCATCAATATATAGTTTTCATGCAACTAAAGTTTTTAATACCATTGAAGGTGGTGCCGTTGTATGTAAAGATGAAAAGATGTATGCAAGAATGCATGACCTTAAAGATTTTGGTATCCGTAATGAAGAGTTGACAGCGTCTGTTGGTGCAAATGGTAAGATGAGTGAGTTTTCTGCCATAATGGGGCTGTGCAATTTGAAGCATTTTGAGAGAGCATTGAAGTCAAGAAAAAAAGCATTTGACAAGTATATTGAAGGGCTTAGAGAAGTAAAGGGAATAAGAATTCTTTCTCCAGATATTAATGCAACAAGAAATTATGCTTATTTTCCTATATTTGTAGAGGATGATTATATACTTAGTAGAGATGAACTTCACAAGAAGTTGAAAGAGAATAATATTTATACTAGGAAGTATTTTTATCCTCTTACCGCTGATCAGGCGTGCTTTAAGAATAGATATAAGAATGCTGACTTAATAATAGCTAGAAAATTATCAAGTCAGGTTATTTTGCTTCCGATTTTTGAAGATATAAAGCAAGAGCATATAGAAGAGATTATTGAAATTATCAAGGGGGTTAATTGATGTCACAGAAAATGAATATTATCTCAAAGTTGCATCAGTCTTTTGTTGTGGACAGAATCACTGGTGATGATTGGGAAAGAGGACCACTTGTTGTAGAGATGGATACGACAGAAGCATGCAATCTGGCATGTCCTGGATGTATTAGTGAAGATTTAGTAAGTAATGCTACATCATTTTCAGATGAGAGGCTATTTCAAATTGGAAGGGAAATGTATGAAATTGGTGTTAAAGCGGTTGTGTTGATTGGGGGGGGCGAGCCTCTTGCACATCCAAAGATTGGTGAATTTATAGAATATCTGGGAGAACATGATATTCATGTAGGAATAACAACGAATGGATACTTCATTCCTAGATATTTGGAGATAATAGCCAATAGGGCTTCGTGGACGAGGGTATCTATGGATGCTGCAACGAAAGAAACATTCGACAGGCTTCGTCCAGCTAAAGATGGAAAATCAAAATTTGAATTGATTGTTAATGGAATGAGAGAATTGGCTAGGATTAAGAAAGGAAAGTTAGGATTTTCTTATTTAATTCGAACGGAGTCAGATGGATTTGGTATTACATCAAATATTCATGAGATATATGATGCAGCGATTTTGGCAAGGAATATTGGATGTGATTATTTTGAGGTAAAGCCTAGCTACGCCTATGCAGGAGGAAGACCACACGCACTTGTTGTCCACAGTAAGGAACGTATGGCTGAGGCAAGAGAGCAAATTGAGAAAATAAAAGATTTGGACACAGATAATTTTAAAGTTATTACAGCAATTAATCTTGAAGATTCACTAAACTGTGTACAGACACAACAAAAAAAGGATTATCATTTTTGTCCAGCGGCACATTTGAGAACTTTAATTTGCCCGTCTGGTGTTTTTGTATGTCCATATTGGAGAGGAAAAGAACCATACAGAATTGGAGATGCGAAGACACAGTCATTGTATGAAATATGGCATTCAGATAGACGAAAAAGTATAATGGAAAAATTAGATCCTGTAATTAAATGTGATTTTCATTGCCTTAGAAATGAAACAAACAAAGAAGTTATTCATATCCAAAAATCTAATGGAGAGGGAATTGATATTGTACCAGAATATGATAGATTTTTTTAATT
>JAILNW010000240.1 GCA_024691145.1 Lachnospiraceae bacterium | reverse complement strand
GGTTATTATTATAAAAGTCAAACAAACATTGGCACTGTTTTTTGTGCATATTTAACAAAGTAAATTTTCCAACATTTTACATCAAATGTTCGATATGTAAATATAATATTTCGGTTTATTAAGTAATTGTTAAATATGTTTAACTATTCATACAGATTTTTACATATTTCTTCCTAATAATCCTGTAAATATAGGAATATTGCTATTTCTTTATAAAAAAATATTATTTTTCTTTCCATCCAGTCCAGTCTATATGATTGTATTCCATCACATCTTTTGAATAATCCATTCCCAGTTTCCTATAAAATGGTACGGCTTCTTCATTTGCAGTAAGATATAAAGCAATATCCTTCTCTCCACCTGCAAGTTCATGTGCCATTTTTATAAGCCTGCTGCCAATTCCCTGTCTTTCGTATGTTTTATCTACACCTAAATCAGTTATATACAGCCAGTAACTATAATCCGTAAGTCCAAACAAAACCCCCACAATAAGCCCTGTTTCATTTCTTGCCACAAGACTAATAGTTACATTTCTTACAAGCTTCCCAATTCGCTCCTTAAATCGCTCTTTGGGATACTGGCTCCCCAAATCAGACCTTTTTAAAAAATCAACATATTCCTCTACTGATAATCTCTCTTCTTCAATTCCTACTAACTTCTTTATCTCTTCCATAATCTCTTCTCCCTCATAAAATTATTCTTAAGAAAAGCCCCTGTTAAAAGGGACTTCTCATAGTATATTATAATTGTTTTTTATTAAATATTGGTATACTTCCACATAAACAGGCAGCCAAAGTTAGAATGGCCACAGCCAGCGGTATATTGTATTCTTTAGCTTTCGAAAGACCATAAACCAAAGATGTTCCATCCATTAAGGTAGTTGGAGAAACCTCCTTTACTTTCTTAATCATGCTAAGTAAATACAGTAAAAATACAACTAGTCCTGTTTCAGCAAGCACAATTGTATTGGCATTTGACATTACTGAAAATAATATCATAAGGGATATTATCCATAATCCAAAAATGTAATAACACATAACTGAAAACACAAGATTATGTGCCACGGAGTTATCCCAGAAATATGCATTATATCCATATGTTATGCCAAAACACATAAAGTAAAGCACTGTCCATAGTATACAAAGTACCACAGTCTTTGCAATTATTACCTTGTAACGTTCAAATCCTTTAGTTAAAGATAATATCAAAGTTCCAGACTGGTATTCCCTTGTAAGAATGCTGCTTTCTATAAGTATAAAAACAAGCAATCCCATTGGGATATTTTTATAAAACTGAACCCATGAATCAAGGGCTGTTATTGTTACTTCATTGATAGTTATACCACTTTGTGCAAGCTCCTCTGACATATACTTCATAAGTGCTGGTGTAAGCTTTGCCACAGCAGGATTCATTATTCCAAGTATTACAAATATTATAAATAGTATAATAATCTTGCTTGTTCTTACTTGCTCCAAAAATTCTTTCTTTATAAATGACATAAGTGTTTTCAACTTTCAACCACCTCCAAAAATAATGATTCCAGGGTTGGTTCAACCCTTTCCATTTTAACAAGTGGTATACGATTATCCGTTATAAAGCTTAACACTTCAAAAACTGAACCTTCTTTTTCATTAAAAATAAGCTGATTATTACCTGTTTGTTTTATATTTTTAAATCTCTCCAAAAGCCTTCTTACATCTGCTTCCTCTGCCATTTCAAACAAGTATTCATCACTTCTGTACTTTGTCTTAATATCAGAAAGTTTTCCCTGAGTGCTTACAACACCATCCTTAAGAAAAGCTATATCTGTGCAGATACGCTCAACATCTGAAAGAATATGTGTTGAAAAAAGCACTGTTGTCTGGTCCTTTACATTAAGAAGAATATCCAGAATTTCCTTTCTTCCAACAGGATCAAGTGCTGAGGTAGGTTCGTCACATATAAGAAGCTTCGGACTGTTAAGAAGGGCCTGTGCTATACCAAGCCTCTGCTTCATTCCTCTGGAAAAGCCCTTTATTCTGTGCTTTTCTGAACCAAGTCCCACCATATCCAAAAGCCTCTTGCTGTTACTTTCAATATCTGCTTTCTTCATGCCTGTTATCTCACCACAAAATCTAAGGTATTCCTTAGGTGTCATAAATGAATAAAACTCTGGCACATCTGGAAGATAACCTATAAATCTGTTGGTAGCAGTTTCGCCATACTCTGCTTTCTTCCCATTTACGATAATTTCTCCTTCGTCAGCCTTAAGAATTCCAAGTATAGTCTTCATGGTTGTTGTCTTTCCTGCACCATTTTTACCTATAAATCCATATATGCTGTGCTCTGGAATAGTAAGATTAACACCCTTTAATACTTCTTTAGTTCCAAAATGCTTATGAAGATTGCTAATCTTTAGCATATCCATTAGTCATCTTCCTTTCCAAGTAAAAAGTACAGAATTGGACCAATAAAGGAATTCATAAGCACTACACTTATTATAGCCCATAATACCCTGTTTCCTCTTTTATATGTATCATGAGTAAAAATATGATACAACGTATATCCACATAACGCAAGCTCCGCTATTATAAGTGGAATAATAAAAGGTAAATATTCTTTAATATCTAATGTTGTCTGCATAAACATACCTCCAATTACTTAATTTTCTGCTATAACATACAATCGTAGTTTTCCATTTCCTTTAGGAATAATTATTCCTTCTTTACACATATTACTTAATATAGCTCTAGTTCTAGACTCACTAAGTTCCATATATTCTGCTATTTGTGATGTCTTTGCACTTCCATTCTTTACAATAAACTGTCTTATCAACTCTATGCTTTCCGCTTGTGTCTTTCCGCTTGTCTTTCCGCTTGTTTTTCCGCTTGTCTTTCCGCTTGTCTTTCCGCTTGTCTTTCCGCTTGTGTCTACCGCTTGTTTTCTTTTAAAAGATAATGTTAAAATTGTTCTGTCTGGTTTATAAAATTCTTCAACAACAGGGGAAATTAAACCTTCTTCATTCCATGTGGAAAATATCTCTGGCACTCCACTTCCTGCACGTTCTCCTACATTAATAAGATTAAACATTTTCATGATATTCTTATTTCTAGGCTCTGAGATGCCTCCTTTTAACATCTGCTCTTTACCAGTTATTATACTGCCCGGATTTTCAATAATAATCTCATTCTCATTCTTCTTAATCACAATTCCTCTTGCAAAATTAAAATCCGCATTTGCAATACAGTTTGCCAATGCTTCTCTAACTGCCTTATGCATATCCGTATCATCTATCCTTGTAAAACCATCAAGTTTAAAAGGTCTTTTCAAATCACTTACCAGTCTTTTTTCCATTAAGAAGTAAAAATCAATAAGATTACCACTCCATTCCCCAGAACTAGACTCAATTCTGTCTATCCACCTTATTGAAGAATCTCGAACTTCCCTGTAATCTAAAAAATACTCTGGATATTCGTATCTTATTTTGTATTCTTCTCCAAACATCAACAAACCTGCAACAGTAGGGTGCAGAATTTTGTCTTCAAGTGAAACTTTTGCGGCTCCTATTCTCTCTAAATATTCTTCATCAGATAAGTTATGCCAAACGTGACGCTCATTCACATTTCTGTGTCGAGAACGATAATCCATGATACTCTGTTTATTTAAAACAGATAGGTCCATTTCCAATACAACTCGGTCATCTGCACTTTTTTCAGCCTGGTCTCTCAGCATTCCCTTAACTTCAAGTTCAGTACAGTGATAATCACCCTCATGATTTCTTCGAAATGTTCCTCCAAAAATGTCATTATTAATATAAACCGGCTTATGTGACTTATCTGCTCTAGGAACATAAATAGTCAATATAACATCGCCATTTACATTATATGGTTTTATATAATCATCCTTAAGAAGATTAATACTCACTTTTGAACGATTATTAATAGTATCCCAAAATTCTTTTAACAATCTATCTACATTCTTAAGATTAGTAGTTTGCCAGCTTCCATCATTTTTTTCCTTTACTCCTAGTATAATCATTCCACCATTACAATTTGCAAAAGCAGAATAAGTATCCCACAAACTGTTAGGCAAACCATCTTTTGCTTTTTTTACTTCTAGCCTGTTTCCTTCTCTATAGGTATCGAATAACTCCAAATCAAATATTTCCTTTTCCATAATTCCTCCTACTTTTTTCCTCTCATTTCATTATACCATTATTTTCCAATAATTACACATTTATTTTATAATATCAAAAATACTCATCTGCTGGTACTTTTCCGGGAACTCATTAATAAAAGAAAAACAGGCATCAGGAGTATGCAGGATATTATTCTCCCTGCATATTCTATTAAATAATGCAAATAGTTCCCTTGAATTATCACTTGGTACTTCGTATGCATATCCATAACGTCTTATGTACCTTTCCTTAAGTCCCTTAAAATGTTTATCAAGAGCAGCATAATAATACTCTCTGTCACCATCTCTTAAGGTAAGTCCCATGCCAAAACATATAATTCCCTTAACTTTAACTCTCACACATTCATCAAGTATAGCCTTAATATTCTCTTTTGTATCATTAATATATGGAAGAATTGGTGATAGCCACACAACTGCAGGTATACCTCTTTTTTGCATCTCCTCTAACACTTCAATTCTTCTCTTTGTATTGCAGACATTAGGTTCTATAATACTGCACAGCTTATCATCATATGTTGTAAGAGTCATCTCTACAACACACTTTGTGCTGTTATTAATCTTCTCAAGTAAATCAATGTCTCTTAAAATTCTGTCAGACTTTGTCTGTACTGCTGCACCAAAACCATACTGGTATATAATCTCAAGACACTTTCTGGTAAGTCCAAGTTTTTCCTCACAATGCATATAAGGATCAGACATTGAGCCTGTACCTATCATACACTTCTTTCTTTTATTTCTCAATGTGCTTTCTAAAAGTGCAGGTGCATTCTGCTTAACTTCTATATCTTCAAAATCATGGGTAAAATTATAACAATTGCTTCTACTGTCACAGTAAATGCAGCCATGGGTGCATCCTCTGTAAATGTTCATCCCACAAAAACCGCCATTGTTATGAAGTATTCCCTTGACATCAACAAAATGCATCCAAATCATCCTTTCTGCAATTCTGCATCAGATATTGTCTTCCCACTAATCTGTCTTATACCATCTAAAACTATTTACTAATTTTTAAACTTATACTATTATACCACACCATAGGTCTTTATTATAGTACAATTAAAAAAAGAACCAAGTTTCTGTTTTACAGATTCTTAGTTCTTTAATTATCCTACATTTCACAACGTTCTAAAGCTGCTTTAAAGTCCTTTATATCGGCAAATACATCATTTGAATATGGGTTCTTGCCAAGTTTAACTGATCTTCTTATAATCTCTCCTGCCTTTGTTCTTCGTCCGATTTCATTAACAAGAATCAGACCAAGGAATACAAGAACCCAGCCTATTAACTGCATTGACGCGTATTCACTGTACAATTGAAAAATCATAAAAAGTCTCCTTAAATTCTATTCAGTTTTCTTCTACAAATATATTTTACCATATTTTCCCAAAAATTCAATAACAATCCTTTAAGTTAACTTTAGCATATGGTCTTATAATTAATAACAAGATAGTTACTTATTGTATATCTTAAACAAAAAGAGAAAGGAATGATGTGATTTATGAAACTTACAAAAAAACATGGAAAAGTAGTAGCAATTACAACAATGGCCGCAACAGTATTAGCAGGGGGAATTATTACTTCACACGCATTTAACAGTGAGGATTATGATAATTCCTTTACATTTGCAGAAAGTTCAATTGCAGTATCCAATGAGGACGGTTCTGGATATAAGATAGAAGGAACTGATCTTACAATTAATGCCGCAGGAACATACGCCATAAGCGGTAACTGTTCTGAGGGAAGCATTACTGTTAAAAAAGGAACAACAGGGGTAGTTCTTGTATTCGACGAATTAACACTTAAGTCTTCAACAACAGCACCAGTTTCAGTAAATAAAGGTGCAGAGGCAAAAATCATCATTAATGGAACTAATACATTAACAGATTCTGAAAATCCTGATAACGAGAACTCAACAGATGAAGAAATTGCAGATGCATTTGAAGGTGCAGGAATCAAAGTAAAAAGCGGTTCAGTACTTACAATTGGCGGAACTGGCAAGTTAACAGTTGATGGTTCTTCATGTAAAAATGGTATTAAAGGTGCCCAGTCATCAGTTATTACTGTAGGTGAAGATTCCTCTGACACATTCACACTTAATGTAAATGCTAATAATAATGCACTTGCAGCTGATGGTGAACTAATTATTAACAGCGGTAACGTAAATATTACTTCTAACGACGACGGACTTAAGGCATCACCAGATGAAGATGATACAGAATCAAAGGGTATCTTAACAGTTAACGGTGGAACAATTAATATAACTGCTGCTGACGATGCAATTCATGCAACAAATGAAACAAACCTTTTAGGTGGAAACATCACAATATCTGCAGGTGACGATGCAGCGAAGGCAGAATATACACTTAACATTGGACATAAAGACGGAAATGGGCCTGACATTACAGTCACAAAGGCTGTTGAAGGATTTGAAGGTGCCATAATAAACCTTTACAGTGGTAATGGAACATTAAGAACAAGCGATGACGGTATGAATGCTGCAAACTCTGACCTTAATAACTACAGTTTTGAGCTTAATGTTTATGGTGGAAAATGGTATGTAAACGCTGACGGAGACGGACTTGATTCTAACGGAAATATGACTATTGACGGTGGATATACAGAGGTATTTGGTTCAGCAGATAACGGAAATGGTGCTTTAGATATAGGTGATTTTGGATGTTCTCTTAATTATAATGCTGGTACAATTGTTGCAGTTGGAATGAATGGAATGGCCGTTACACCAACATCTGGTTCATATCTGGCATTCGGAAATGGCGGACAGCAGGGCGGTATGAATGGCGGTATGCCTGGACAACAGGGTCAGCAGGGACAAATGCCTGGAGGACCGCAGGACAATGCAAATGCCACAATAAGCAGTGGTGCAACTATTGAAATAAAGGATAGCAGCGATAATACTATATACACTGCTACAGCACCAAAAAATGCAAACCACGTTGTATATGCAGATGACACTTTAAGTTCTGATGAAACTTATACTTTATATGTAAACGGAACAAGCATTGGTACAGCTACATTATCAAGCGGTTCATCATCTAACCAGCCAGGATTCTCACCAGATGAGAATATGCCTGTGCCTAGCGGAATGCCTGAATTTAATCCAGATGAAAGCATGCCTGTACCCACAGAAGAACCAGAAGTAATTCCTGAGATTCAGCCTGAAGAAACAGAAACACCATATGTTGAAGATACTGAAGACACTGAAGAGGCAGTTATAGACGATACTGAAGACACTGAAGAAGCAGTTATAGACGATACTGAAGACACTAGCGATGATTCAGCTTCGGAGGATTCTCAGACTGATATATCAGATAAGAAAAAAGACTGTAAAAAAGACTTTAAGAAAAATGATATAAAAGATAAAAAACCTGATTGTAATAAAGAGAATAAAAACATTCAGGACAACAAGGATGCAAAAGAAAATGCTGATAAAAGTGAGAATACGAAGAAAAACAACAACAGCTTCACCTCTTTCAAAAATTCATTGGTTAATTTCTTCAAATCCTTAAAATTCTTTAGATAACATACTTTTTTCATAATAATCATATTATAGATTTGGGAGAGGCTTATGCCTCTCCCATTTTATTCCCTGGTTACAGTTCCATTTTTAATTCGTGAAACACCTTTTCCAAGTTTATAATTACCACCACCGCTAGGTTTGTCATAAACAGTTGGTATTTCATTGTTATCAAAACAAGCTTCATAATAATCTTCATAAATTAAATCAAAAGTAGCTTTAAAAATATTATTTTCCTCATCAATTCTTTCCATAAAAACTGACTTCCAGTTACTATTATTAGTACCATACTGTAAACGACATTGCTTCCATGTTTCTGGTGCATGAAAATAAATCGTGGCATAATTATGTTCATTTGAAGTAAACATCTTTACCGCATCTTCATAAGTTGCTGACTGAGCACGCCTATTATGAACAATATATGTTCCTGGTGGTAATGCATAACTACTAAAATCCTCTTTATCCCAATCATATGCACCATCATTGAATCTGACATAGGCTTTCTGATTTGATTTTAAAGATATAGTGTAAGTATAAAGTCCTTTAACTCCAGTTTTATCAAGCAACTCACCTGTATCACGAAAATTATAACTTTCTTCACCAACAGAAAATGCTATATGAGGATTAGCCCAGTCAGTATAATAATAAACCGTAACTTTTGCATCCGTAACAGGTTTGCTGGTACTCGCAGTTTTATTTGATGTATTACTTTTTGTACTGCTTGAAGATGATTTACTCTTCTTTGAATCCTCTTCAGAATCATACTTATACAGCTTCTTACAGTATTCATAATCAACCTTTTTCAAAATCTCATTTTTATGAAGTAAAAATGCTCCATCTGACAACTGATAATTTGCACCGTAATTATCTATCCAAGTACCATTGCCATCCCCGACTTTTACTTCTACATACTGACCTTTGTTGATTGGAACTGTTTTTCTAAACAGACCAAACATATCTGTCTCATCAAATTTAACTTCTTCGCTCCAGTCATTTTTTCCTATCTTATATTTAAGAACAGGTTTCTTAAGACCTGCGTAAAAATACAATGTGAAAAAGCTGTCCTTTTCTCCATCATCCTGGCTTATAGTTTCTGCAGTTTTCTCGTGTGTTACTGTCTCCCCATTAAACACCTTCTGTATATCATCATATGTACCTTCTATTATCTGATTTTTATAAATAATATATGAACCACTCGAAAGCATATAATTCTTGCTATCATTGTTATCCCATGTAAATAATCCGTTATTGAAACACATATAAATAGCACCATTTTCATTCATAGGAATATTACACATGAACACCTTATCAACATCTGTTTTCTTCATCTCAACACCTGGTGCTTCAGTCCATTCATCATTAATACCATAATGAACATATGTTTCTTCCCAAGGAGAATAATAATATATAGTTACAGAAGAATTAAAATCACCCTCAAGTAAACCTCTATAATCAATTATGTAATCCTCATCTGTAAATTCTTCTGGCTTGCCCTCTGTTACAATATTATTCTTCACAGTATATGTACCAGCAGTAAATTTATAATTACATAAGTTGTTATAATCATTCTCTGACTGCCCATCACTAAAGATACACTTTAAATATTCTCTGTTTTCAAGATCAATTGTTATTGATTTATATTCCTTTTTACTTGTATCAAATAACTGAATGTCCTCTTTTTGGCCCCATTTATCTGCTGGAAAACGATATCTGATAAATGCATTCTTCCATTCTGTATTATAATAAATAGTAACAGTATTATCCTCTGGTGCTACAAACTTTTTAGTAAAAACTTCATTTTTAGTAACTTCACTTACCATGTTTACAGCATTTTGACAAATCCAGACAGAACATGATTTTCCCTTAACATGGAATGTTGCATATCCCTTCTTATCTATAGTTACAGTATCTGAACACTTCTCTGTAATATCAAGCCAGGATTCACCTGCATGCTGTTTTCCAACATACATCTTCTTATTTCCATCTTCATTATCTGATATTACAACTGCCAAGCCTGAGTTTTCATGCTTCTTGTCTCCCATTCTTGTCCAGCCAATAATATCTTCATCATCAATATAATCATTCTGAGCTCCATATGAAGCAAGATTTCTTACTGTCATAAGTGTATTTAAAGTTGTCTTCATGGAACCTATATTCTCATCATTAGTACCATAATAATCTCCGGCAAATACACATGCTGTCCCTTCTTGTCTTGTAAGAATACATGCATATGCAGAAGTTTTAAACCATGGCTGTACAGGAGATAGCTGTGTATCATGATTATCAACATAAGTAACCGCAAAATCAGGATTTTCTGAAACAAGTGTTCCATCAAAAAGTTTACTTAAATCATACTTACCTTTAGATGCTTCAAACAAATTATTACGTAAAGCATTGTCATAAACCTTCGTAGATTCACCAGTTTTCTTTATATAATCAGCAAGCTCCTTAACATCTGATGAGTTATAATCAGAAATTGATAATAGATTCTTCTTGTTTTCTTTTTCCACATTTTCTAAAAAGCTCTTATATAATTCCGGCTTATGTTCCTGTGTTTTGTTAAATCTGAAACCATCAATATCAGATGTTTTAATAAACCACTTGCCCCATTTATTAAGTTTGCTGTTAGATTTATCCTTCTCTTTAACACCAACTTTTTCATTAAGTGGCACATCAGCAATTACTGAAATATCCTTTTTATGCATTTTTTTAATTAACTTAATATACTGCTCTTTAGTTCCATACTTTGTTCTGATGCCATCTTCCTTATCAGTATCACCTAAGTCATATAAATCTGTTACTTCGTATCCGACTTCAGCAGGATTTTCCGCCTTAAATGCTGGTGGAAGCAAAACATAATCCACACCAGCTAAAGACAACTCATCAGACTTGTCCCCTAACTTAGTCCAGAAATCACCATTCTGAGTCATTCTAAGCTCATAACTTTGAAATATAGTAACATTCTCGGAATCCTTTTCAGATTTAGAATCTTTCTTAAAACATACAACTGCAATAATAACAGCCACTACAACCACAAGAACAGCTGCTACAGAAATAATTACAGCCTTCTTCCCCCTAAAAAATTTCATTTGATATAACCCTCCTAAAAATAATTGCTGCTCACAAACCATTACAGCAATAAGTAAAATTGGAAAATACTTCCACGCTTTTTAGTATACACTAACATAACTATATTATCATCAATAAGACCTTACGTCAATTAGTAAATTCTAATGTATTTCTAATGATTCTAAAGTCCTAAAGGATTATAATATAGATAGTTTAAAAATCAGACATATTTGGAGGTATTATTATGAATACAGACATAAGAACACTATGCGACAACTATTTAGAGGATTTAAACAAAATGAACAAAGCACTTGTATGGGATTCAAATATAGGAAATCCAATATATACAAGCATAATATTATCTTATAAGAAAAGATTTGATGCAGAGCATTTTAAATACTGTGGAAAAATATTAAAGTCACACGAAGGCATATTCAGTGATTTTAGAAGTTACAGCAATCTTGCTACAATTACAACACTTGCCTGTGCTGCTGATCCGGAAATCAAAATGCAGCAATTATCAGATACATATAAAATGCTGAAAGAAGACTTTTTAAAAAGCTCATATCTTCCTGTTACATCTATTATACTTAATGAATTAAGTGATAATAAAGTAAAACAGACAGAAATAGTTAACAGAGCAAGAAATATATATAAGAGACTTAAAAGCAATCATATGTTTTTGCTTGATAAAAGCCAAAGCCCATACTTCTTGTCACTTGCATTATTAGAAAAAAGTGATGATACAATAGTGAATGAAATCGAAGAATGTGTAACTATTTTAAAGGGAATAACATCAAAACAGTATGCACTTAATATTGCCATAGTGCTTACAACAAACCCTGGAACTCCAGAAGAAAAATGCAGAAAATTTATTAACCTTTATAACAGTCTTCTGGATAAGAATATAAAATTCCGTAAAGACCACTTTTTAAGTGTACTTGCAATTCTTTCAACACTTGATATATCTAATGAACAGCTGGCAATCGATATGAAGGAAGTTATCAATTACCTTAGAGGACACAAACCTTATACTAATCTGTTTGGTTATGGGAAAAAGGATTGTTATGTTCATTCAGCTGGTTTACTTTGCACTTATTACAATTCAGCTGAAGGTGAATGCATTGCCCTTACAAATACAATTACAGCTATAATAGCCTATGAAACAGCTGTAATGGCTGCTATTGCAGCAAGCAGCGCTGCCGCAGCATCTGCAGCATCCTGCTAAGAATAAGACGGAGTCTGATGACTCCGCTTATTTTTTGCTAAAATTCCTATTAAATAAACATTAGCTTTAGTTGGTACTTTTCTGATATATTCAGTGTTTATTAACTTTAAAAGCATCAATAATTAATACTCATTTAATTTAAAAGTCCTTGAAATATGTGGGTTCAGGGTGTACAATATGCAATGTTTAATATATTACATTTGGAGGAGAGACAACATGAAAAACAAAACAAAAATTATTTCGCTTGCATTTTTTACAATAGCAGCTGCTGGGGCAGCCACATTTGCTATTAATTCTTTAAACACTTCTAAAGCAAGCGCAGCAAATGCTATTCCTGACTCAAAGGGTATAACAAAAGATGGATTCGTTTACTCCATTAAAAATGGTGAAGCAGCCATTACTGGATACAGCTTTAATCCAGAAAACAATACTTTCTACGGAGCTAAGGGAAGCAATGGTCACTACTATGGAGTTAGTACAATGGCCGCTACATATGATGAAGCCAAAGCAATCTGTGAAGAACGCGGGGGACACCTTGTAACTATTGATACATACAGCGAAAAATACGATATGGACGAATTTGCTGAGATGATTAACTATCCATTTTTCATCGGTGGAAATTCAGTAAGTACTCGTATTTGCGCAGAAGAGAAACTACCAACTTTCAGCTGGATTTTCGGAACTTGGCAGCCACCATTTGCTACAATTGAAAATGAGGAAAACTATCCTCTTGTTATGACAAATGAACAGCTTGTAGACCTTTCTAATCCAAACAATTACTATGAAGGCTGGGAAGACAACTACTATGGATATACAAAGTTAAATATTACAACTTACTTTGTATGTGAATGGGACGAAAACGAGCCTCAGGATTACCATGAAGTAAAAAGAGATTTCGTTATTCCTAAAACAATTAATGGAGCACCTGTAACAAGCTTATCAAAGAAAGCATTTCCTACAACTAATGGAGATAACACATACTTAAACAGTGTAACAATTAATGCAAAAATTAAAACACTTGAAGCAGGAATATTTGAAAATGCATTTTCATTAACATCTGTTAAATTACCTAGTACACTTGTAACTATTGAAGAAAAGGCTTTTTATGATTGTAGATCACTTACATCTATAACTATACCAGATAAGGTAACAACTATAGGTGACTCAGCTTTTGCACGTACAAACCTTGACACTTTAAAACTTGGTAAAAGAGTTAAAACAATCGGGGACTATGCATTTTTTAATAATGAGCTTGAAGAAGTTACAATTCCAGCAAGTGTTAGAACTATTGGTGAAGGAGCATTTTTATTAAATTATCCGCTTAAAAAAGTTACAATGGAAAATGGTGTAACAACAATTAAAAGAGGAGCATTTGACTGTTGTATAAACCTTGAAACTATTAATTTCCCATCATCATTAAAATCACTTGCAGGTGATGTAATAAGACGTACAGACGTTGATACTTTATATGTTCCTGCAAATGCAAAACTTAATTTTGATATATCAGATCCTATCTGGTCAAAAATTGACCCTAAAGATGGTTACTTAAGTATAGGTTATTACAGACAGTTATCATCATCAACTCTTTTCAATGTTGTTTTTGAAGATGGAAGAAAAACAATTGAAGCTAATGCAGTTAAAAATGTTGGTGCATATATAGTTGTTGTTCCAAAGTCAGTTACAACAATTAAAAAAGATGCATTTGCAAACAGTGGCAATGGACCATGGGCATACAGAAGTATCAACAACCTTTATTTACCTGATACTTTCAAAAATAAGAGTGAAGAATATCTTAAAGATATATGTGGCGGACGCATTGATGATATTAATATTCATTTCTATTCAGATAATAGTGAATGGGAAGATAAACTTATGCATTTCTAATCTAATATGAAATTACATCCCCATGTATAAATAAGGCAGTACCCTTTAGCATAAAACTATTGGGTACTGCTTTTATTTTTTGCTAAAATATAATTCAGATAACGAAAAATCTTTTATCTTCGTTGCTGAAAAATCCCTTAAATGATGATTATATCCACCTCCAAAATCATTAGTTAATTTATCACTTGCCATAGGATAATCTTCTTCAAGTTTTTTAATGGCACCACTTAAGCCTTTTCCTTTATAACCTTTCTTTTTGGCCAATTTCATAACCATATTCTCTGCTTTTTCTTTTCCTAATTCATGAGCATTCTCTAAAGATATTTTTTTTATAAATAATGCATCACATAATCCTGTTATTAATCCACTTGATATTGACAGCATCAATTTCCTCTGATAATATTCTATTATCTTTCCTGCATAGTTCTTTTACTTTATTCCACAAAGATACTCTTTTCTGTTCTGGACATATAAAAACTAATACCTTTCCATTTTCTTTTATCAAACGTTCTATATATGCATTAGGCTGATTAGATGTAAGCCCTACATAAAATTTCATCTCACATAAAACAACTTCATTACCATCCTTATCTACACCTAACATATCAGGACGTTCTCTATTGTCTCCAACAGCCTGGCATGAATATGAAATATCTGTTCCAATATCTACTTTAGCAGCATCACTTATAATTCTATTAAATGCTTCATTCTATTTTTCATTTGAAGATATAATATACTGTAATGATAATGTAGCAACATCTTCCTGAGAGCCTTTAATAGAATTATAAGTGATGCTGCTAAAGTAGATATTGGAACAGATATTTCATATTCATGCCAGGCTGTTGGAGAC
>JAILNW010000216.1 GCA_024691145.1 Lachnospiraceae bacterium | reverse complement strand
AGTACATATTCAAGTTTTGCATATCCTGCCATCAGATTGTTAATAACAAAGTATAAATTAAATACCAGCAGGAATATAGCAGAAACAACATATCCCATAGGATTAGAGAAAAATTGTTTAAACTCCTTTGTCATTATTGCTAACATCAGTCTTCCTCCTCTTCATTAACTTCATCTTCTAAATCTTCTTCTAAGTCTTCTTCATCAGACTCTTCTCCTTCACTTTCTTCATCTTTAGAAAGATTAAGTATAATATCTTCAGAAGTCTCATCATCCACTGTTATTACTGAACTAAGTGGTTTCTTAGTCTCTTTCTTAACATTTACTGCTAAAACATCTTCCCTTGTAATATCAACAAATATATCTTCAAGAGACTTTTTAAAGATATAAAGTTCCTTTAACACAAGACCTGCAGCAACAACATAACTGAATAAATCTTCTCTTATGTCATAATTATTCTCAGTGAATATTCTAACCTTAACCTCGCCCTGTTCTGAATCCTCAAATACTGTTCTGTTAATATTACTCATCTTATCAAGTACTTTCTTAACATCACTCTTTGAGCCTTTAATTATTGCTACATAGCACTGTGAATCAGCAATATTCTTATTAATATCTTCTTTAAGTTCATCAAATACAAGTTTTCCCTGATTAATAATCATAACTCTGTTACATACAGCTTCAATTTCCTGAAGAATATGTGAGCTTAATATAACTGTATGAGTCTTTGCAAGGTTAACTATAAGTTCTCTTATCTCTATAATCTGTACAGGGTCAAGACCAACTGTAGGCTCATCAAGTATAAGAACTTCAGGATTACCAAGAAGTGCAGAAGCTATACCTACACGCTGTCTGTAACCCTTTGAAAGAAACTTAATTAAAGTCTTCTCATACTTGTTAATTCTTGTTGAATCCATTGCCTTTTCAATCTGCTTATTGATTTTTTCCTTCTTTACACCCTTTAACTTTGCAACAAACTTAAGATATTCATAAACTGTCATATCTGTATACAATGGTGGAATCTCTGGCAGATATCCTATATTCTTTTTTGCCTTCTCAGGCTGCTTTAATACATCATAACCATCAATTAAAACAGTTCCATCAGTTGCTGAAATATAACCTGTTATGATATTCATAGTAGTTGACTTTCCAGCACCATTAGGTCCAAGAAAACCAACAATTTGGCCTTTTTCAATTGTAAAATTAAGGCCATCTACAGCTTTCTTATTATTGCTGTAGCACTTTACAAGATTTTTTACCTCAATCACAAGAAAATCCTCCTTATTACATTTTTAATCTCTTATTCTACTTTACAATAAATATGAGTAAATTTTGTGAACAAATAACTATTCAACAACTTTTTTCATATCGTACATTCCTGCTTCTTTTCCAGCAATATACTTGGCTGCCTGTATAGCACCCTTAGCAAATATTGCTTTTGAATAAGCTGTATGTTTTATCTCTATAACTTCATCTGTTCCAGCATAAATTATCTCATGTTCTCCTACAATAGTTCCGCCTCTTACAGCTGAAATTCCAATCTCGTCTTTGCTTCTCTTTTCTCTCTTCTGTGATCTGTCAAATACATATTCTGTATCACTTGTAAGAGAATTCTTAATTACATCAGCAAGGGCGAGAGCTGTTCCAGAAGGTGCGTCTATCTTCTGGTTATGATGCTTTTCAACAATCTCAATATCAAATCCTGCATCCTTAAGTAAAGGTGAAACAACTTCAAGCAGTTTAAATATTGTATTAATTCCTAATGACATATTTGCCGAACGAAGTACAGGTATAACCTTCGATGCTTCATTTACCTGATTAATCATTTCCTCAGAAAGTCCTGTAGTACAAACTACAACCGGAAGTTTCTTATTAACACAATGTTCAATAAGATCTGGTATACAAGCTGTTGCTGCAAAATCAATAACAACGTCAGCCTCTACATCACATTCTTTTATTGATTTAAATACAGGATAATCGTTTTTAATTGAATCATTAATATCAACTCCTGCAACAATCTCTGCATCCTTATCATTCTTAACAAGGTTAGTAATAACCTGTCCCATCTTACCATTACATCCGTGCATTATTATCTTTATCATAACGTACCTCCAATATCGTATAACAACCACGCCTTAATGTAACAGTAATTAAGGCGTGGCTAAAAATATTTATTAACTTATTCGCTTCTTATAAAAGTCCTGCAATCTGCATATCTTTCTTTAATCTTTCAAGATTAGCAGGTTCCATCTCTGTTAATGGTTTTCTAAGTGTTCCGCACTTCATTCCCATAAGGTTAACTGCTGCCTTAACAGGTATAGGGTTAACTTCACAGAAAAGTGAGCTAATTACATCAAGATACTTTAACTGTAGCGAAAGACTTCCCTTTACATCACCCTCAAGGAACTTGTAAACCATGTCATGTGTCTCCTTCGGTGCAACATTGGCAAGTACAGATATAACACCTATACCTCCTAATGAAAGAATAGGAACAACCTGGTCATCATTTCCTGAATAGATATCTATGCATCCTTCAGCTAACTTTGCAAGTTCTGCAACCTGAGATATGTTACCGGAAGCTTCCTTAATACCTACAATATTATCAACTTCTCTTGCAAGCTTAACAGCTGTCTCAGGCTTAATATTACATCCTGTTCTTCCTGGTACATTATATAATATCATAGGAACATCCACAGCCTTAGCTATATCTGTATAATGTTCTATAAGTCCCTTCTGTGTTGCTTTATTGTAATAAGGTGTAACTACTAATATTCCATCTGCTCCTGCATCTGCTGCTTCCTTTGAAAGGTATACAGCTGTCTTAGTATCATTAGAACCAGTTCCTGCAATTACAGGTATTCTCTTAGCAGCTTTTTTAACAGCTACCTTTATACACTCTAAATGCTCTTCTTCAGTTAATGTTGAAGCTTCACCTGTTGTTCCACATACTATAAGAGCATCTGAACTATTCTTAATATGATATTCAACAAGTTCTTCTAATTTTTCATAATCAACATCAAGATTTTCCTTAAATGGAGTTACAAGTGCTACTCCTGATCCTTTAAAAATTGCCATAAACAATTCCTCCTTAAATATTCGTTTTTATCATTATATGTTGTTTATAAAAAATGGTAATACTATTGTAAATAAAGAAAAAACCGGCAAAAGCCGATTCCTAAAGAATTCCATACATACATATAAACCAATATGCATACATATCTTTAGGTAGCTCTCCATCATAATAATAAGATGACAGTCATACAGCTGTTAACTGCACGCCCAGCAATAACTTAACAGGAAAGTTATCACTTCGGCAATTATTCCTTTCAACTATAATCATATACCCCT
>JAILNW010000183.1 GCA_024691145.1 Lachnospiraceae bacterium | reverse complement strand
TCATTTTTTGAAGAACCTTCTCTGCCAAAGGATCTTTTACTTTTATACAGGACTTTGCAGTCTCATACAGGTAGTGTGATGACTTAAGTTCCTCAAACCAGATATTATTGGCCATTCTTGCAATAAGTTCATAATCCTTTTCCTGCTTTGCTGCATAAAGCTTAGGTTCTAATATATCATAAATCTGTGATACAATCAGTGACTGTGGAATATCCAAATCATCCTCTAATTTTTCTATTATATCTTCAGTCATCCTTTCAACAGTAGGAAGATCTGCAAGTTCTACACAATCTGCAAGTGAGAGTTCTTTTCTCATTGTCTTTGACAAAAGTGATACAAATGTTTCATATGCATCAAAATACTTTCCCATGGAACATTGTATTCTATAAAGAATTCTTCCTGCAAAAAGACTATTTGTAGCATTATAATAATCTATAAGCAACTTTAAATCTTCCTCATTAACCTCATTGCCATCAATATACTCGTTCATTCTCTTCTTGGCTTCTGAAAAATCTCCCTGATTAATAAGTTTTAAAATAGATGAATAACCCATAATCATTCCTCCTGCCTAAAATCTTAATTATCATTTTTCGCTTATTATTTCATAGCTGTATGCTCTTTCTCCATTCTTGCTTCCGATTACCTTTTTTGCATTCTTAAGTTCCAATCCCTTTACATTCGCAAAAGGTATCTGTCTTTCTCCATCACTAAATAACACATATCCATCTTTCCAGTAATCATCATATCCAAAGGTATAAAGCTTATTATCCTCTGTTTCCATAAGTTTTCCTGGCCACTTGGACATATTCTCTATATCTTTGCCATTCTGCTTGTATATATAAATATATACCTCATCCTCCCAATCATCCGGCTTTTCAAACTCTATATAGTGTGTAAAACCACTCTCCGTTTTATTCTCTTCCGGAATAATTGTTTTTCTGTTCACTGATGCCTCTTCAAGTTCATCAATCTGATTAACATAATTAGTTAGTATTCCCTCTGTAGATAGCAAATATGCTAAAAATGTGCTTAAAAATATAGTTATTCCAATCCATACAATATCTTCAAAATATAATGGCTTATTCTTTCTAAACGCACTATTTCTTGCATATCCATAGTTTATAAGCAATGTAGAAAACAGTACAAGAACCGTTCCTAACATAACTATATAGAATCCATATCTGAATGATATATAATCTGATGCTACTATTAATTTGATTCTGATTGAAAAGCTAAGCAGAAGTACTGCAACCGAAGGAACCAGTACGTATTTATGCTTATTAAGCACAATAAGTAAAAGTGCAATAATTGCAAGCATAATAATTACTGCTCCGTAGCTTTCAAAATAAAAAACCGTATCCTTAATGCCAAAATACTCTATAGTTATCATCGGACAAAAACTGCCAATTATCAATAGCAATGCTCCAATAATTCCCATAACCTGATATAATTCCAATTCATATAGCATTTTCTTTGCTAATTCCATTACCCTGCCTTTGTGAACATCATTATCAAACATTTCAGGATAATAATCATTCTCTATTATACCATAGTCATAGAAACTATCATATGATTCCAAGTCACTCTGTGAATAATTGTCATCATAAACTTCCTCATAGTTATCCTGATAATTTTCATCATATGTCTCTTCATAATTGTCATGGAAACCTTCTTCATAACTATCCTCAAAGTTTTCTTCGTAACTCTCTTCATAACCGTCTTCTGTGTACGTTTCTTCGCAATCTGTGTATTCATTGGCATCGGAAATATAATGATTTCCATCAATTCTTTTTACCATACACAACACCAAACTCTCAATTTTCTATTACTTTTATTATACCATAAAAAGGATAATTTTTCCATATAATATTTATCCTATAAAGTTTGCAAAAATCTCTATAAGAACAATCATTGAACAATATAATAGCCGAAGACGAACAGTCGCTGTTCTCTCCGGCCTATTATAATACTATTCTTCTGTTGTAAATTCCACATCAGATCTTATATCAACATCTGATTTTACTTCCACGTCAACAACATCATCTATAACTGGTATTTCTGTTTCAGCAGGATTATCAGTTACATTAGGAAGTTCTGTACTATCCGGTCCTTCTGTAACTTTTGCAGTTGGGGACGGTGCTGGTGTCATATTCTTATATATCTCATACTGTTCTTCTGTATAAAAACTTGTCTTTGCAACAAACAATGTTTCACCATTGTATTCAACCTTATCCCAGTTTTTTTCACCTTGAGCAAGACGTTTTACTTTTTCAATATCTGGTGAATTATATTTTATAGTAAATTCACTTTTGTCACTTGGAACAGTTCTGAGCCTTGCACCTTTTTTCAAATATATATAATCATTAACATCTGTAAATTTAATTCCATATGCAGCTATCTTTGCCTCATTCTCGGCTTTAAAACCAAAATATGCTTCATTAAGATCCACTCTTCCACTAATACCATCAACTGTTCCACTGCTTGTATACTGGAACATCCCATAGCTGTCAAAGTAATACTTTTCTACTCTTCCTTCATTATAATTAGCCTTCCATATCTTATACTTGGCATTTATTCTGCTTGTTTCCCACTCCTTTGAAAGCTGGTAACTGCTATTATAAAACATTGGTGTATAGCCTTCTTTTTTTACAGTGTCTAAAAACGCAAGTGCAATATCAGTTCTTTTTGTGTTTCCAAGTCCATAATTTCTATGTGTTGAATTATTATATTGTTCACAATCATAAGCAACTGGATATGTAACCTTATAATTATCAAGCAATCTGCATGTCCATGTTGCTTCATCTCGTGCTTCTTCCTCTGTTATAGCTGTTGAAAAGAAATATGCTCCTACTTTAATTCCATTTGCTGTGGCACCTTCAAGGTTTGCCTTAGCGTATGAATCCTCAACTATCTCTCCTGTACTCCATCCTCTATACCCTATACGAATAATCGCAAACTGTACACCGGCATCTTTTACTTTCTTCCAGTCAATCTTTCCATTAAATCCAGAAACATCAATTCCATTAGTAATTCCTTCGATCTCATTACTCTCTTTTTTTACTTCCTTCTTGAAATCTACTTTCTCACCTTTTCCCATGGCAGCCACTGCATCAGACTTCTGCTTTGACGGGTCTTCCTTATCATTAGGTTTAACCGTTACAGCAACTAACTCTGGTTTTAACGTTGGCTTAGGAGTCGCCTTAGGTTTCTTTGTTGCAGTCATTGTCAATACTGGCTCAACTGTTGGCTCCTCTGTGGGTTCCTCCGTTGGTTCTTCTGTTGGCTCTTCTGTGGGTTCCTCCGTTGGTTCCTGTGTCGGTTCCTGCGTTGGTTTAAATGTAGCTTCTGCTTCGACCTTAACTATCGGCTCCTTTTTCTTTAGGTTATGTAATACTATAAGTCCTGCTGCTATAGAAGTCAGCAATAAAACAACCCCTACAATAATAATAATACTCTGTCTTTTTTTTAAATCTTCCCTCATCTCTTCCATCCTTCTTAAATAATTATACGACCTCTCTCGCCCAATAAATATTAACACATAATACTACAATTGTAAACATTTTTTAGATTGTTTTGTAATATAAACAATCTAACTTGTAAACATCTTTCTTATTATACATTTTCACTTAAAATTTTTCAATAATTTTATTCTTAAAATTTCATTAAATTTTCATAAAGCCGTAATTTTTCGTAATTTCTTATCTAATAAAAAAATCGCAGACCTAAGTCTGCGACCTTATACTTTTCTGTTAAAAGAAATAACCGTTATTATCAAATCTGTCATTGTTATTTATATTATTATTAATGCTATTCATTGCATTCATGCTCTTAATTCTTACTTTTTCTTCTTTCTTCCTCATTTTCATCATCTTGTTCATATACATCTTATACTTTAAATTCTGTATATTTCTCGACATTCTGGCAATCAATGGCTTATAATATCTCTTTCCAAATATTAAAAACACAACCAATCCGCTTAATACTATAACTCCCACTATCAGAGGAATCATCTCATTTACAGAACTTACTTCCTTTGTATCTTCTGTTCTATTATTTCCGTCGTTTCCTGAGCCTGGTGTATTATTATCTATTCCTGCTATATTATCATCATATTCTTCGTTATCTGTATTATTGTCAGATTCATCAAATGAAGTTTCTTCTTCATTACTTATGTTACTATCTTGTTCATCTATATTATTATCAATCTCATTACTGCTATTATCCGAATTATCCCTTCTCTCTCTTCTATCTCTTCTGCTTCCTTCAGATTTTTCACTTTGTCTGCCATCATTCCATTTTCCCCCTCCAGGAAAACCCGGGTCGTAATTTTCTTCATTATTGTTACTATTGTTGTTATCATAATACTCATCATAATACTGCTTATAGTATTCTTCCCATTCCTTAATATAATCTTCATAATAGCTTTGATAATTGTCATAATAACTATCATCATACCAATTTCCCCAGCCGCTTGCACTTGCTTCCTTTTCAAAGCAAAAAACAATCATAGTTACTAAGCAAACAATTATGCCTGCCATTTTCAATATTTTTTTTACATTTCCTTTTCTCATTTTTAACCCTCCAAATAAATCAATATTTTATTAAATACCCTTAATATAATTGTAACATGTTTTTTTTATTATTACAATTACAAAAATAAAACCTGGTCAAACATATAGTCCAACCAGGTATTACTTTTTTATAATTCACATATAATTTTTTTCAAAAATACATTACTTTGGATAAACCCCTCCACTTGTAAGTTTGTTAATACTGTCTCCGTTCTGGTCATATGCAGGATACTGATTATTCTTTCCGTCATGGAATACAACATAGCATCCAAGCCATTTGTTATCAATCTCTATAGTATACTTTCCAGAACTATATGACATCGTGTTAGATGACAAGTGGTCATTCCATCCACACATTTCTGTTCCATCTTCCATGTTAAATACATAGACATAAACTTCACTTTCCCATCCATCAGGTCTGTTAAAATATATTCTGAACTTAGATGGCGCCTTCGTAGGTGTAACTGTTGGCGCAGCTGTTGGTGCAGCTGTCTTTGCAGGAGTTTCAGTCTTAACAGGTGTTGATGTCTTTGCAGGCGTCTCTGTTTTAACAGGTTCTGTCGTTTTTGCTGGAACCTCTGTTTTAACAGGCGTTGTTGTTGCTTTCTCAGTAGTTTTAGGTTCCTTTGTTGTCTTTGGCTTCTCATTCTTCTTTTCTTCCTCTTTTACAGAAGAATCATCATCATTATTATCTCCATTATCTGCAACAACCACTACATCACCATTATTGTTATAATGTGCTGTATCAAATCCCATATCCTTCGTAGCAACTGTAATAGTAGGCTCATTAGCCATCTTAATTCCAAGGTTTATATAATCCATATCATTCATAAGCTCGTAAGCAGTATAAACCCTTATTTCCTCATCCTTAGCAACACTTATCTGATTTGTTGAAAGATCAAACCAGTCACCCTGAATATCTGTTACAGACTTAAGATACTGTCCCTGCTGCGTAACATCTACAATTATTGAATCCCCAAACTTAAGATCATAATCCATCTTGTTTTTGAAAATAAACTCTGCTACTGCTATCTTCCTTGAATCAAAATCTACAATATAAACATTATTAATATTTACATTACACTCTTCACCTATAAAATCATAATCACTATCTTCAATATCTATAGGCTCTTCCTCATAGTCATTTTCTGATGAATCATTACCAGATTCATTCATTGCCTGACTATATGTTGGCTTGTTTTCTTCTCCGAGTAATATTCCTTTATCAAATAAGAATACAAGTCCAAGTGATATAACAACAAATGTTGCTATCCATTTTAAATCACTAACTCTTGGTCTGTAATTAACCACAGCTTCATTGGCTGAAAACACCATACCAGCATCATTCTTTCCTGGAAGCAAAAATGCTGATAAAAGTAAACCAATAGCTCCAGCCCATTGTACATAATATCCATAACTTATGGAATAGTAATCTGAAAGCGTAGGCACAAACACAAAGTAATGTACAAGCACTCCCATAGATGCAATAGCTGCGGCTATAACATACCTCTGTTTTCTAATATATATCATAACCGCTGCAAATATAGCCGCAATTACAATAATAAATCCTTCTTTATTAACCCTGCTCTTACCTGAATTAGCTGCAAGAACCCTTGCAATATATAAAGGTAAGTTAGCTCCAATAATCAGGGCTGCACAACTTATAGAGCCAATAATGCCTGCCCTGCTCTCCTTTTTTGCGATTTTAGAATCACCCTTTACTTCTGACATATCAATAACTCCTTACAAAACATCATTCTGGTACCTGAATATTCATATTTCCTGTAACTTTTTCTCCTGTAGGTGCTCCATTATTTTCTGGTTTACCAGGATATTGAAAATTACCATCTGAAAACAAACATCTGCTGTTTCCTGTTACCCATTCCTCATCAATTGTGTACTTGTAAACATTTGTCTTAACCATTGTCATCTCAACACCTGGCCATGAATTATTCTCCTTTAAAAGTTCACTATCATTTTCGTCATTCATATAAATATAAATCCATACTCTGTCACCCCACCCAGTTGGTTTCGTAAAGTATACATTATATGTTGTCTTAGTAGGTTGCGGAGTACTTACAACAGGTTCTTCTGTAGGTACTGGTGCCTCTGTAACAATAGCCACTGGCGTAGTATCCTGTTCCGTTGGTGTTTTTTGCACTACAGCGGTCTTTGTAGGTACAGGTTCCTCTGTAACTATTTCATCATCATTTTTATAATACTGTTGATTAAGTTTTAAATTATCATTAAAAACTAAAACATTGTTACTATTCTTACTTACACTTACATTAATATCATCTTTTGTAAGAAGTTCATATCCGAAATATATATCCTGATTACTTCCACCATCTACAGTTGTTGATGATTTAGATAACTCATATCCTTCAATATTATTATCATAACTTTTCTCAAGTGGCTTCTCATTCTGATAAACGTTAATACTAAAAATCTCATCAAACTTCACAGAATCTTTTCTGTTATTATCAAGATTAATCTTAATAATTGCATAGTCCTTTCCCTGATTTTTTCCAGGAGAAGTATTCTTGATAATATATGTATCAAGAATCTTTAATTCCACATTACCATCTTCAACAACTATCTTAACAGCAGTATTTTCAGTTGCCTCTGCTTTTAACTCATCATCAGTTTCCATGTGCGTAAAATCAAATAATCTGTTTATTACAATAACTGATAATAACAGGCACACCATCATCCATATAAAATCCTTCTTGTCAAGAGCAAGATTATTTTTATTGGAAGTTCCTTCTGTATTATTAAGAATTACTGCAGACGATATCAGCATAACCGATGCAAACCATAATATGTAGTAGCCAAATCCCAATTTACCAAATGTCTCTAACTTTGCAAAGTATATCAAAAGATATACAAGCATGGTTGCTATACATATAGCCGGGACTACTACATACTTTTGTCTGAACTTAAATATTACCACCAATGCTATAATAAGGCAAACCCCTAAAAGTAATCCAAGACTGTATAAATCATTTTCATACATAAATCTTGACTTGCCTCCAGCTGTTACATAAAGTGGTAAAAGCATGCTTCCTATAATCAGTAAGCAGCTAAAAAGCCCAACAAATAATGGAATATAATCCTTGGGATGCTTAATAACGTCAATAACACCCTTATAAACATCCTGTATAGATTCATTATCATCCATATCGTCTTCTATATCATTCTCATCAAATGACTCATCAGTTTTCTGATATGTTGCTAAAGCTTTATCCTGACTTACCTTTTCATAATTTACATCTAATTGTTCCTGTTTAAAATTCTTTAATGCTTCATCCTCATATGCGTTTTTATTACTACCGAAGCTAAAGCCTTCTTCTTCGCCACCTATCTCAATAACAGAATGGCTCTCATCTAGTATTGCATTACAATATCTACAAACTTTATCTCCATCTCTTACTTCTCTCGCACAGGAATGGCATAATCTAATTGCCATAGAATAACCCCCTGATTACACTTTATATTATTGTCTTACCAATTACTTATAATAGTGCAGGGCAACAAGCATAAAACTCAAGTCACAGCCCCTTGTATTATAATAATACCATAATTTTCCTTAACAAACAATAAATAGTGCAAACTGTAACAATATTTTAACATTTGTGACTACAATTCTTCAAGATAATTATA
>JAILNW010000127.1 GCA_024691145.1 Lachnospiraceae bacterium | reverse complement strand
TTATCCTCATTTTCTTCATCTATCTTTTTATACTGTGCATCTAATACTTCTTCACCTTCAAATATAAAGTCATCATCATCATCATAACTTTCCTTGGTGTCAAAAATTGTATTCTTCATATTCTGGTATCTTTTTTCGCTAACTGCAGATGAATCATTATTTTTCTTTACGTTTATACTCTTCCCCTTGTTATCTTTATTATTTTTATGTTTCACACGCCAGGCCTCCTAAATATACCATTATTATATATAATAACCATAAAATCATATATATAAACCACTAAAAAACAAAAAGCAATCGAGCAGGAAAAACCCCCACTCGATTGAATAAATATTACTGATTAATCATTAATAATCCTGACTCTCCATGTACTTCATGTACTTAACAACCATAAGTGCAATCTTAAATGTTATTGCATCCTCAAAGACTCTCAAATCAAGGTTTGTACTCTTCTGTAACTTATCAAGTCTGTAAACCAATGTATTACGATGTATATACAACTGTCGTGACGTCTCTGAAACATTGAGGCTGTTCTCAAAAAACTTATTGATTGTTACCAATGTCTCCTCATCAAAATCATCTGGAGATTTGCCATCAAATATTTCTTTTATAAACATCTTACAAAGTGGCATAGGCAGCTGATAAATAAGTCTTCCTATTCCAAGATTACTATATGCAACAACATTACGGTTACCATAGAAAATCTTTCCTACATCAAGTGCCATCTTAGCCTCTTTATATGATCTTGATACATCTTTTATCTCATTAACAATTGTACCATATGCAACATGCACTTTAGTCATAGCCTCTGTGTTAAGCATATCAAGCACTGTCTTTGCTGTCTTCTCCATGTCTTCGTATGCCTCATTGGCCTTAAGTTCCTTAACAAGAATAATATTCTTCTCATCTACAGCTGTTATAAAATCCTTTGTCTTTGTAGAGAAAAGACTTCTTACTATCTCAAGTGCATTAACATCTTTTTCATTCTTAGTTTCGATTATAAATACAACACGTCTCACATCTGTGTCAATATGTAACTTTTTAGCTCTGTTGTATATGTCAACCAACAATAAATTATCCAATAATAAATTCTTTATGAAATTGTCCTTATCATATCTCTCTTTATAGGCAACCAAAAGGTTCTGAATCTGGAATGATGCAATCTTTCCAATCATATAAACATCATCGCTGTCACCCTTCGCCAGTATAACATACTCTAACTGATGTTCATCAAAAACCTTGAAAAACTGATATCCTTGTATTAACTGACTATCAGCCGGTGATTCAACGAATGCTAAAACAGCACTCTCGTACTCCTCTGCATTGTTCATTGTACTTGCTAATGTCTTACCTTCAGTATCCATTACACATATGTCTACTCTGGTAATTGATTGTAACCCTTCAATCGTATTTTGAAGTATCTGATTCGATATCATGTTCCCTCACGCCTCCAACCTTTTAGTTATTAATTATTTTTATGTTCCCATTATTTTCTAAAATTAGGAAATAATCATACATCTTCATTTTATCAGATTTTTCGTGAAAAGTAAACTAATTTTTCATGTAAATTTTGTGAAAAATTATGTTACTATTCGCATCAATATAATATAGCGATAGCGTACATGCTTGCATGTTAAGCTATGAGCTATATTATATTGACAATGCGAAGCAGGAACTTTCTCATCAGTCGCAATCTCAAGCTACGCAGTAGCGACATATGCGTAGCAGATGGATTGCGACTTGGGAAAGTTTTGCGAATAGTAACATAAAAAAAGAAACCATCCAACTCAGATGGTTTCTTCTCATATATGTTATTATAACATTCTCTAATATTAATTGCAGATAACTTCCTCAGTTTCCTTATCAAATAAGTGCATCTTAGAAAGATCAAGTGCAACCTTAATTGTATCACCAGGTCTTGCAGTAGTATTAGGATTAACTCTTGCAGTAATCTCATACTGATCAATTGTGAAGTATAAGAATACTTCTGCACCAAGCATCTCGTATACTCTGATAGTTGCATCAACAACTGTGTCAGGTGACTGTGCAAGGAATGCCTGCTCATCATGAATATTCTCTGGACGAATACCAAGAATAACTGTCTTTCCTTCATATCCGCTGTCAACAAGAATCTTGCCCTTCTTCTCTGGTACTCTAACTGAGTTAGAACCAAACATAAGAACAACATCTGCTCCAGATCTAACAACTTTACACTCGATGAAGTTCATCTGAGGTGATCCGATGAATCCTGCTACGAATAAGTTGTTTGGCTTAGCATATAACTTATCTGGTGAATCAACCTGCTGTACTACACCATCCTTCATAACTACGATTCTTGTACCAAGAGTCATGGCCTCTGTCTGGTCATGTGTAACGTAGATAATTGTTGTCTCAAGTCTCTGATGAAGTTTTGAAATCTCAAGACGCATCTGAACTCTAAGTTTTGCATCAAGGTTTGAAAGAGGCTCGTCCATAAGGAATACCTTAGGATCACGAACTATAGCACGACCCATGGCAACACGCTGTCTCTGTCCACCTGATAAAGCCTTTGGCTTACGATTTAATAAATGCTCAATATCAAGAATCTTAGCTGCTTCATGAACTAATTTATTAATCTTGTCCTTTGGAGTCTTTCTAATCTGAAGACCGAATGCCATATTCTGATATACAGTCATATGTGGATATAATGCGTAGTTCTGGAATACCATTGCGATATCTCTATCCTTTGGTTCTACGTCATTAACCAATCTGTCTCCAATCCATAACTCACCTGAAGTAATGTCTTCAAGTCCGGCAATCATACGAAGTGTTGTTGATTTACCACAACCTGAAGGACCAACGAAAATTATAAATTCCTTATCTTCAATCTCAAGATTGAAGTCTCTAACTGCAACAAAGCCGTTAGAATATGTTTTCTGAACACCTCTTAAAGATAAACTTGCCATATCATTATCCTCCTACTATATAATTTATTTTTTACACTTTATATTTCTTAGAATAAATTAAATTACATTTACTTATTTCATGTTATTATATTACACTATTTATCATAATT
>JAILNW010000085.1 GCA_024691145.1 Lachnospiraceae bacterium | reverse complement strand
TGGAGTTTTTCTTCATTTAATTTATTTTTAATATATTTAATATTATAATAATATTATCATTCTCTCCAAATATCTTATTTTATCAACATTTTACTTTCCCTCCTTCTTCAAAAAAAATATGTGGAAATTTTATTATTACATAAATATTAACTTGGTTTTTCTGTCATAATATCATTATAGTGCAACATTCTTGTACAATTGTGATGTATATTCCTTCTTTCATAAATTTGCATAATTATTTTGTCATTGTATTTTTATGTATTGTCATCATTAATTCAAAAAGAATTCTGCAATTATCATCATCATAAACTGAAATAACATAGCAAATACCAGTGGCAAAGTAACAAGTCGCTTTTTTCCATGGATTTCTGATTCTACTGTAACAATGTCTTCATCCTCTTTAGAGAACATTTTAAGCAGATTCTTTCCATTTATTAGTGCAAAAACATATAATATAACTACCGTTCCCACTGCTGCTCCAATAAGTATCAAGCCATCCGATTTTAAATATGATACAATATATTCAATATTTACTTCTAAATCCTCCGTTGTCTCAAACTGAGATATATCAATATCAAGTTTATATTTCTCCACAAGCTGTGGAAGATACATATACACTACAGTTGTTCCATTAAATAAAAAGTGCATAATCATTGATGCTAATACAGAGTCCGTAATTTCAACCACCAATGCAAAAATCATTCCCATTAAAGCCGTATATATAAACTGATTAAAATTGCCATGCATAAATCCAAACATAATTGCACTAAGTAAAACAGCCTTTCCTTTGCTTACTTTTCTATAAGAACCATACAGTACTCCTCTGCAAAATAACTCTTCTCCTATTGCCGGCATTACAGCAATTACCAACACTCCAACAATAAAAGGCTGTGCATCCACAATCTCACCCGCCGTATCTCCGATCTTATCTTCAACAAACATCATTGAAAACAGGCTAATAAAATTTAATAACGGATATACACAGAATGTTAATAGAATCAGCAATATAATCTTAACAGGGCCAAGAACCTTAAATGGTACACTCTTCCAGCCATTATATTTAAATAAGTATACTAATGCTGGAATAAGTATTGCTGCCTGGGACATAATCATCAATGTTGTTGTATCATTTAACTGTGTGGTTAAAAAATCCTGAATATCATTAATCTTATTCATCATATTTCCAACTATACCAATAAATAATAATACAAACATTAGTACAAAAATTGCCCCTATTTGCATAAACACAAAACTTATTAACGTAAACATATTCGTTCTTTTTACTTCATTCATTTATAAACCCTCCTGCTGCAAATAATTATTTTACTTATTCTTATTCTACATTTTTTTCTCAAGAAAATCAAATAAAAGATGGACTGTAAAAGCCCATCTTTATTATCTAAAAATTTTATTCCTTTATATATATCATAATTTCTACTATTACCATAACAAAGAACTGGAATACCATGGCTATTGCCAACGATGCAGTAACAATTCTCTCTTTCTCTGGATATTTTCTTACTGCAACTGCTTCTGCTGTCTCTGCTTCCTCTGTTACTTCAACTGTTTCTGTTGTTTCTGGCTCTTCTGTTACCTCAACTGTTTCTGTTGTTTCTGGCTCTTCTGTTACTTCAACTGTTTCTGTTGTTTCTGGCTCTTCTGTTACTTCCGTATCTTTATATTTAGCAGATAATCTAAATAAATTCTTTCCATTTACCAGTGCAAGAATAGATAATATAACCACCGTTCCTATTGCCGCTCCAACAAGGGCCCACCAGTTTTCCTGCACATATAAAATAATTCCATCAACAGTTACCTTAGAAGCCTCTATATCAAGACTTGATAAATCAACATTAAGATTGTACTTCTTTGTTAACTGTGTTCCATATAAAATAAATACTGCAAATGAATTAAATAAAAAATGTATAAACATTGATGCCAAAATCGAATCTGTTATTTCTACTGCCAAAGCAAGAATAATTCCTAAAAACGTTGTATAAATAAACTGATTAAAATTTCCATGCAAAAATCCAAAAATAAGGGCACTTACTATAACGCCATTACTTATACTGATTTTTCTATATGAACCATAGAGTATTCCTCTACAAAACAGTTCTTCTCCTATTGCAGGCGCTATAGTAATCAGTATCACTGCTGCCCAAAAAGGCAGCACTTCATCAATTTTTACTGTACTCATAGCAGCTAATGGTTTCGTAAACAGCAATGATACCATATCTATAAATGTAGCTAAATAACGAACACAAATACTAAGTAGTACCAGTAATATCAAGTTAACAGGTCCAAGCAATTTAAAAGGAACAATTTTCCATCCTTTAAATGCAATTAAGTAAATTAAAACTCCTATAAGTATAAATGACTGTGTCATTATCAATGTTCCAGCATTATTACCTGCCAACTCTAAATAAAACTTTCCTAAATTATCAACCTTATTCATTATCCTTGCTATTGAAGCAATAACCGATAATATAAATGCATATGCACCTAGTGCTCCTACCTGTAAAAATATTAATACAATAAGTGTAAAGTTATTCGCTTTTCTTACTTCCTCCATGTTAATCCCCTTTCAAAATTACCTTCGTTTATACTCTCAGCTCTACATACACCATATATCCCAGCATAATTAAAAATGCTAATACTAAAGGTATAGTAATAATTCTCTCTTTTTCTTTATAATGCTGAACCTCTCTGTCTGATTCCTGTTCATCTTGGTTATCCTTCTCTTCTGATACTACAGCACCGTCAGTTTTCTCACAATTAAAAAATACCTCTTTTAAATTCTTATGACAAACCAGTGCAAGAAGCCATATTATAAAAGCCGAAAAAGCCAAAGACGTTAATACAACCAGCCAGCTTGATTTTAAATATTCAATAACAAAAGCCTTATCTATAACGGTATTCTCCGCCATTTCAAATTCAGAAGGATCTGTATTTGGATATATTTTTTTTAATACTTCAATTAATTTTGGCAGCAAATAAATCATAACAGTTTCTGTACCGTTAAATACAAAATGTATTATCATTGAAGAATAGATAGAATCTGTTATCTCTACCACTATTGCCAATATGATTCCTAAAAAAGCTGCATATACAAACTGATTAATATTTCCATGGAAAATACCAAACAGCACTGCTGAAATTAATATAGCACCGATTTTATTAACCTTATCATGTGAACTAAGAAATATACCTCTGAATATTAATTCTTCACCTATTGGCGGCATAACTGCCATCATTAAAAACATAATATAAAAAGGAGTACTATCTAAATACTCACCTAGTGCATTTTGCAAAACATTCTCGGAAAATAAACTTGCAACAATGGCTATTAAATTAATAACCGGGTATAATGAGTAAGTCAGTATCACCAATAAAAAAACCTTTAATGGTCCAATTAATTTAAAACGTACATTCTTCCACAGTTTAAATTTCCCTATAAATATAAAACATGAACAAATCATAAATATGTGCATTGCCATGGTTAATATTAAATTATTATTACCAACCTCCGTAATAAATCTTTCCTCATCCTGAATCAAATTTACAAGTGATCCTACCTTAGCAACAATAAGCAATATTATTGGCGTAAAAATATAAACCCCAGCGGTTATTGAAAATGCTATAAACGCTAAAAACCAACTCGCCCTTCTTACTTCCTTCATATATAATAGCTCCTTTCACCTTACCGGCCATGTATAACACAACAACCTATAATTTATTCTACACGTTTTTGTTAAAAAAATCAAACACTTGTTTAGCAGACTTTTTGTCCATAGACTCAACATTCATCAGCTCATCTATAGATGCTTCCTTTATAGCATCTATTGTCTTAAAATGCTTCATTAGAGCCTTTCTCCTTACCTTTCCTATTCCGCTTATATCATCTAATACAGAGTGTACCTGCTCCCTGCTTCGTAAACTTCTATGATATTCTATAGCAAATCTGTGGGTCTCGTCCTGTATTCTTGTTACAAGCTTAAAGGCTTCACTACTCTTCTTAACTTCTATTTCTTCATTATTATACAATATTCCCCTTGTTCTATGATTATCATCCTTAACCATACCACAAACAGGAATATTAAGATTCAGTTCATTTAAAACCTCTAATGCCACATTAACCTGTCCTTTACCACCATCCATAAGAATCACATCTGGAAATCTTGAAAAAGAGCTAAATTCTTCTATGTTAATGTCCTCCAAACCATGTTTAAATCTTCTTTCTAAGACTTCCTTCATACTGCCATAATCATCAGGTCCCACAACTGATTTAATTCTAAACTTTCTATAATCATTTTTCTTAGGCTTTCCACCTTCAAATACAACCATTGAAGCAACAGAAAGATATCCGCTTATATTTGATATATCATAGGATTCTATCCTGTTAATATTACCAATTCCCGTTAATTCCTCTAATTCCTTTAATGCTCCCTTTGTCTTTCTTTCCTCCCTTAAGATTTTTTCCCTGTCCTGTCTTAAAACAATTTTAGCATTTTCCTCTGCAAGTTCTATAAGTTTTTCTTTTTCCCCCTTCTTAGGTATCAATATAGAAACTTTATGTCCTTTTTTCGCAGTAAGCCATTTTTCAATAAGTTCTTTATCCTTTATTTCCTTTTTAGTAATAATTGTTTTGGGAAGATATGGTGTTCCTGAGTAATACTGTTTTATAAAATTCTCCAGTATCTCCTCCTCCTTAACATCCCTTACCTCGCTCATATGAAAATGCTCTCTTCCAATTATCCTTCCTCCCCGGATAAAAAATACCTGAATAACCGCATCATTTTCATCTATTGCACAGGCTATAACATCCTTATCATCAGTATCAGTATTATTATTAATCTTTTGCTTTTCAACTATATGCATTACACTTTCTTTGTAATCCCTGTACTTTGCTGCCTCCTCAAATTCAAGCTTTGAGGCAGCTTCCCTCATCTTATTATCAAGCATTGCAATAACACCGCCATAATTACCATTAAGAAATGCTATTACATCTTTAACTATAACAGCGTATTCTTCCTTGCTAATATACCCCATACAGGGTGCCATACACTGCTTTATATGATAGTTAAGACACTCCCTTCCCTCACCAATATCCTTTGGAAGACTTTTATTACACGTTCTTATATTATAAATCTTCTTTATTAATTCCAGCGTATCCTTAACAGCTGTTACATTGGTAAATGGTCCGAAATACTTTGATTTGTCTCTTTTCATCTGTCTTGCAAACATAACCCTTGGAAAATCTTCATTAACTGTTACCTTAATATAAGGATAACTTTTACCATCCTTTAACATGGTATTATACTTTGGCTCATGTTCCTTTATAAGATTGCATTCCAGTATAAGAGCTTCCATCTCAGAATCAGTAACTATATATTCAAAATAAGCTATATGTGTTACCATTTTCTTTATCTTCATGCTATGGTTTTTGCCGCTTTGAAAATACTGTCTTACCCTGTTTTTTAAACTTATGGCTTTTCCTACATATATAATGTTATCCTTATCATCATGCATAATATAAACACCAGGTGAAGCTGGCAGTTTTTTTAATTCTTCTTCTATATTAAATAACATATGTCACCTTCTTTTATAAGATAAAAGACCAGAAGTAAGTTTAAAACTTCTGGCCTAAAATATTATTCCTCTGAACTATCAGCTTCTTCTTTTTCTTCTTTATCTGTATTCTCTTCTTCTGGTTCAGGAATTCCCTTTATCTCTCTGTAAAGTTTCATAAATGTCTTTCCTGAAATTGTTTCCTTCTCATACAGATAATTACCTATAGCATCAAGTACATCAACATTATCTCTAATAATAATCTCTGCTTTATCATAACATTCCTGAAGAATACGCATTACCTCTGCATCAACTTCACCTGATGTAGAATCTGCACAGTTCATAACAGGCTTTCCATCAAGATATTTATTCTCAACAGATTCTAATGCAATAAGTCCAAATCTGTCAGACATACCATACTGTGTTACCATAGCTCTTGCAAGATCAGTTGCCTTCTCTATATCATTAGAAGCTCCTGTTGTTATATTGCCAAACATTACCTTTTCAGCAGCACGTCCGCCAAATAAAGTAGTTATACGAGTTATAAGTTCGTCCTTACTCATAAGATACTTTTCTTCTTCAGGAACCTGCATAACATATCCAAGTGCTCCCATAGTTCTTGGAACTATAGTAATCTTCTGAACTGGTTCAGCTTCCTTCTCAACAGCAGTAACAAGTGCATGTCCTACCTCATGGTAAGCAACTATCTTCTTCTCTTCTTTTCCAAGAATTCTGTCTTTCTTCTCTTTACCTGCTATAACAACCTCAACAGACTCAAATAAATCAGCCTGTGATACATACTTTCTTCCTGCCTTAACAGCCATAATAGCTGCTTCATTAATCATATTGGCAAGATCTGAACCTACAGCTCCTGATGTAGCAAGTGCTATAGCATCAAGATCAACGGTCTCATCCATTAGTACATCCTTTGAATGTACCTTTAATATATCAACTCTTCCCTTTAAATCAGGCTTATCAACTATAACTCTTCTGTCAAATCTTCCTGGTCTTAAAAGTGCTTTATCAAGTACCTCTGGTCTGTTAGTTGCTGCAAGAATAACAAGACCCTTTGAAGTATCAAATCCATCCATCTCAGCAAGAAGCTGGTTAAGAGTCTGTTCTCTCTCATCGTTACCACCAACACCATTCTGGCTTGCTCTGCTCTTACCAATGGCATCAATCTCATCAATAAATATAATACATGGTGCCTGCTGCTGAGCCTGCTTAAATAAATCTCTTACTCTTGATGCACCAACACCAACAAACATCTCTACAAAATCAGATCCTGATAATGAGAAAAATGGGACTTTGGCTTCACCTGCGACAGCTTTAGCAAGAAGTGTCTTACCTGTTCCAGGAGGTCCTACGAGAAGTGCGCCCTTAGGAAGCTTAGCACCAATAGCAGTATACTTGCCTGGATTATGAAGGAAATCAACAAGTTCTGTAAGTGATTCCTTTGCTTCTTCCTGTCCCGCAACATCCTTAAATGTTACACCAGTTTCTTTCTCAACATAAACCTTTGCGACACTCTTTCCTACACCCATAACTCCGCCACCTTTTGACATGGTCCTGTATAGGAAATAAAATACTATCCATATGATAATTAATGGTAAAACCCAGGAAAGGAACACTTCCATAAGAACACTCTGATCATGTATGTTCTTTGATTCTTTAATCCCTTTATTTCTAAGAACATCTACAAGATCAGGATCGTCCATAACTCCTGTGAAAAATTCTTTATTACCATACTCGTCTGCCTTCTTAGTCTTAATTAAGATCTTGTCACCATCAATCTCTACTTCTTTTATCTCTTTATTGTCAACCATATCAAGAAATTCATCATAAGAAATCTCTTTGCTGCCATTACCAAATACCATGGTTGTTGCCACTAAAGAAAAAATTATAAGAATAGCAAAAATGATAACATAGACTTTAATAGGTAACTTAGGTTCATCTTTTTTCTGGTTATCTTGTTTATTCTCCATAAAACTTTATTCCTTTCAATATATTAGCATATAAAAAAATATTATAAACATATCCTTCATATAGATAAAAAAATAAACTTGTACTTATATATTATAATGTTAGCAGACAAATAAATCAATAGTTATTTTGTGGTTTTTCTGTGAAAAATAGCATACTTTAAAGTAATTCAGACATTAAAATAGCCGGCACTTTAATGCCGACTATCTGTTATATATTATTTACTATTTTGCTGTAATATATCCCTGCTTTGCAAGTAATTCTGCAATTAATACTGCTCCACCTGCTGCACCTCTTATAGTGTTATGAGATAAACCTACAAACTTGTAATCATAAACTGTATCTTCTCTTAAACGTCCCATAGAAACGCCCATTCCGTTCTCATAATCTCTGTCAAACTTAGCCTGTGGACGATTATCCTCTTCACAGTACTGTATAAACTGCTTTGGAGCACTTGGAAGTTCTAACTCCTGTGGAAGTCCCTTAAAGTTCTTCCATGCTTCAAGAATCTGCTCTTTAGTAGGTTTTTTCTTAAATGAAACAAATACTGCTGCTGTATGTCCGTCTGAAACAGGAACTCTTATACACTGAGTAGTGATAATAGGAGCTTCCGCCTTAACGATAACACCATCTTTAATCTCGCCCCATAATCTAAGTGGCTCCTGCTCACTCTTCTCTTCTTCTCCTCCGATATAAGGAATTACATTATCTATCATCTCTGGCCAGTCTTTGAAAGTCTTTCCAGCACCAGAAATAGCCTGATAAGTTGTTGCTACAACTACAGTTGGCTCAAACTCCTTAAGTGCATGTAATGCTGGAGTGTAGCTCTGTATAGAGCAGTTAGGCTTAACAACGATAAATCCCTTAGTTGTTCCAAGTCTCTTCTTCTGGAATTCTATAACATCAAGATGCTGTGGATTAATCTCAGGTACAACCATAGGAACATCTGGTGTCCATCTGTGTGCACTGTTATTAGAAACAACAGGAGTTTCTGTCTTAGCATAAGCTTCCTCTATAGCCTTAATCTCATCTTTTGTCATATCAACAGCGCTGAATACAAAATCTACCTGGCTGCTTACACTCTCAACATCATTAACATTAAGAACAACAAGCTTCTTAACTGCCTCTGGCATAGCCTTAGTCATCTTCCATCTGTCACCAACAGCTTCCTCATAAGTCTTTCCTGCACTTCTTGGGCTTGCTGCAACTGCAACAACCTCAAACCAAGGATGGTTCTCAAGTAAAGATATAAATCTCTGACCTACCATTCCTGTTGCACCTAAAATGCCGACTCTTAATTTCTTCTCCATAATTGTTTTCCTCCTCAACAATATAACTATTTTCTCTCTCATTTATCTCAAGTGTTCGTCTGTCACAAACATTTGTCTTTATACCATACTATAATACCATATCTATAAAAAAAAGCAATACCTTTCTTTGTATTTTTTTCAATCCATTCTATATTTGCAATATTTCCCGTCATTTGGTATACTATGATACATAGGATAAATAAAGGAAAGGACGATTATAAATGAACAATATAGGTAATTGTGTAATTGCGCAATCTGGCGGACCAACGTCTGTAATTAACTCTAGTTTGGCAGGTGTTATGTCCAAAGTATTTGAATCTGATAATATCAAAACAGTATATGGTGCCATTAATGGTATCCAGGGTCTTATGAAAGAGAACTTTCTTGACCTTACAAAGTTTAAGGGTGATGAGCAGGCTATTAAGACACTTAAACTGTCTCCTGCCATGTATCTAGGTTCCTGCAGATATAAACTTCCATCTGACTATGAGAACAGTGAAGACTTTAAAACTATATTCGAGATTTTCAAAAAATATGACATTAAGTACTTTTTCTATATAGGTGGTAACGATTCTATGGATACAGTTGCAAAGTTATCAATCTATGCTGAAAAAATCGGATTTGATATAGCAATCATGGGAGTTCCAAAGACTATAGACAATGACCTTGCATGTATAGACCATACTCCTGGTTTTGGATCTGCTGCAAAGTTTATTGCAACATCTATGCTTGAGGTTGCCCACGATACATATATATATGATATGAAGACAGTTCTTATAGTTGAGATAATGGGACGTAATGCAGGCTGGCTTACAGCATCTTCTGTACTTGCCCGTAACGAGTATAGTAAAGCTCCTCATCTTATCTATTTACCTGAAAGAGCATTTAACGAGGATAAATTTATAGATGATATTAATGCTTTACTAAGTAAACAGCAGCATGTAATTGTTGCAGTTTCTGAAGGTATCAAGAATGAAGCCGGCCAGTATATAAGTGCAAAGTCAGAGCAGGTTGACCAGTTTGGACATGTTATGCTTAATGGTACCGGAAAGTATCTTGAACAGCTTGTTTCCAACAAGATTGGCTGTAAGGTTCGTTCTATTGAGCTTAATGTTCTTCAAAGAAGTGCCGGACATATTGCTTCACTTACTGATTCCAACGAAGCATATGAACTTGGAAGACAGGCAGCTAATGCAGCACTTAATGGCAAAACAGGTGAAATGGCAATTGTTACAAGAACAAGCAATTCACCTTACACAGTTAATTATTCAACTGCTTCAATACATGATATTGCAAATGTTGAAAAAACTATACCTGATAACTGGATTAATGAAGCCGGAAATGATGTTACAGAAGAACTCGTTGATTACTTAAGACCTCTTATCGAAGGTGAGGCTAATCATACATTTACCAACGGACTTCCAACATACCTTCCTGTAACACATTTAGTGCCGAAGAAATAATAATATAGAATAAATAGAATGGCATATATCCCACAGGCTTGTTATGGGATATATGCCAGTTTTTATTCCATGGTTTTCTCGTTTTCTTCTATAACAATGCTTTCAGCGAGTTTCAGTTTATTAGTCTTCGATTCTCTTTATCCAAGTGTAAGTTTCACCTTCATCAGAAACAGAATATTTTTCATCATTTTCTATGTTCCTAAATATCTGGTCATTAGGTCTTAGCAAAGATACCGTTGAATCTTCTAAATAAGATGGATCCTGAAGTATTACATAATTATCTATGTATTGAATACCGTCACAATCAAATTTTTTCTCAAAAATCATTTCATTCTTTTCCAAATCAATTCTGACAATTGTATACTTTGAACCAAATATGTAAATGTCAATATAAAAATGGCTCTTTCCTATGTTAGTTGAATTATCATAAAAATTCAA
>JAILNW010000033.1 GCA_024691145.1 Lachnospiraceae bacterium | reverse complement strand
AAGTACCATAATCAATAAATATTACTTTTAATATACTTTAATTATACAATTTTCAAGGGAAATAATAAAGATATATTTTGAGTACAAATTGTAAAAAAATTATGAATGGATTTTGTTACTGTTCACGATTATAATATTTTTTTCGATTTTTTTCGAATTTCCTATTGACATTTATTAAAAGAGTGGTTATAATTAATATTGTTGTGGCGGAGTAGCTCAGTTGGCTAGAGCATTCGGTTCATACCCGGAGTGTCGGCGGTTCGAATCCGTCCTCCGCTACTAGGTGCAGACATTAAGTGTCTGCACTTTTTTTTTAACAAGATATTTTATAAAATTTCTTATTAAAAAATACAAGGACTTATTTCGACAAAAATCACATTATAATCGTGTTATTATTAAAATTATTATAATACGATTGGAGATTAAGTTTATGAACAACAAAAGCCTTTATGTGATTTTAGAAAAGAATAAGTATAATTTTAGAACCATTTTAATTGGTATTATGTGTATGCTGATTTCGGCAGTAAGCATTCATGGAATTAATATATTTGCACTGAGCATGGTGGTTGTTACAGGTGCTGAAGGTGTTAATATTCTCGTGGCCATGCTGTTTTCCATCTTCGGTATATTTATTTCATATTTGATCAATGCCTCTGAATATGGCATGTATTCTGATATTCAGGAGTACATGCTTATTGTGCTGGGGCTTACAGTGGCTATACTTGTTTTAAAGAAAAAAGAAGAGTATATAGAAGACAAAAAGATAATGATAATTACATCTGTCATATATCTTGCTGTAAGGATTGCATATGCCTGGAATAAGGATTTTTTTGCTGTGAGAGTAATATTAATTATTGCTTTGTTATTTGTTGAACTAAGTATGGTTATAATATTCAGAAGAGGAATAGCTTATATTGCATCTGATTTTGATGGAAAAAAGCTTGAAAAAGAAGAGATCATAAGTATGGCACTTTTAATAACAATTTCCTTTGCTTCACTAATCTCAATGTTTTCAGCTAACATAAGTATAAGTTTTGTTGTTGCAATATTTGTTATCAGTATTCTAATGCTTATGGCATTAAGGATAATTAATGCAGTTGAGAATAAACAGCAGCATTATACATATATTTATTCAAAATCAGCATATGGAAAACTTGATGAATATGCCAAAACCCTGGCTGTTCTTTCTGATGAGGTCAAAAGGAACATCAAGGTGAAAGAGGAAGTCTCAAAGGCTGAAGTTAATAAGATTTATGAAGAGGTTTTGGAAAAGTACTGTAATGGATGCAGCAAGTGTACATATTGCTGGGAGAAAAACTATGAGTGTACATATAAAACTTCAACAGGTATTGTTGCAATGGGAACTGACAGCGGGTTTGTGGATATGAAGGATATTCCTATTGATTTTGCTAATACATGTTCTTATGCAGAAAATATACTTGATGAGGTCAATAAAAAGCTTGAGATTGCAAGATATAATTTAAACTGGTTAAATAAAGTAAATGAGATGAAGGACTCTGTGGCATTACAGATAAGGGAAATGGCAGGAGCCATAAGCCATTTGTCAATGGAACTTTACAGTCCTTATGGAATGGCAAGGTATGATATAAAGATGATTAAGCATGCATTTAGAAAAAAAGGCTACATGGTAAGGGATGTAAGTACATTTTCATATAATGACGGGCGACTTGAGGTTGTGTTGAACATTAAGAATTATAATAATATAATGCCGATAGTAAAAGATACAGCCAAAATTCTTAGCATGGTTGTAGGAAAAAAGATGCGAAGCATAGATTCGGGAAGAAACATTGTAAATAATGAATATAACAATATATTCTATGTTGAGGAGAATAAGTATAAGGTTTTAACAGGAGTTGCAAGAAAAAGCAAGAATCCATCTGAAAAATGTGGAGATAATTATTCTATAATGGATAATGGAGTTAATGAAGTTTCTGTTATTATTTCCGATGGCATGGGTACAGGAGAAAAAGCTTGTAATGAAAGTGAGAAAGTTATAGGCATGCTGGAACATTTCTTAGAGGCAGGTTTTTCAAAAGAGACTTCTATAAAACTGATTAATTCTATACTTGTATTAAGGGATGAGGAGAATATTCTTTCTACTGTTGACATGGCTATAGTAAATGAGCATACTGGTATTGTGGATTTTATAAAAAGTGGTGCTGCAAATACATATATAAAGCGTAAGGATAGGGTTGAAGTAATAAGGACAGAGAGTATTCCTATAGGAATTTTACATGAAGCGGATTATGAGGTGGTTACAAGAAAACTTGAAAAATCAGATATGATTATTATGATGACTGATGGTGTTGCGGACAATAACAATAATGAAAAACTTGAAAACATAATAAGTAATATTAATACTAATAATCCACAAAAATTTGCAGATAGTCTGCTTGATGCAATAAAAAATGGGGATTCATTTGACAAAGATGATATGACAGTTGTAGTTATGGGGGTTTACGAAGGATAAGAATAATATAGAAGGAGAATCAGTTTATGGAACGAGAATTTATAAGTAAGATAGATAAGTTCTGCGATGAAAAGCATATGTTTAATGAGGTAAAACATATTGTTGCAGGTGTATCTGGTGGTGCTGATTCCGTCTGCCTTCTTGAAATACTGTATAATTTAAAAAAGAAATACAATTATACAATAGATGTTGTACATATTAATCATTGCATAAGAGGAAAAGAAGCAGATGAAGATGAAGCATATGTAAAGAAACTCTGTGAAGAAAAGAATATAGAGTTTTATGGATACAGGATTGAAGTTAAGAAAATAGCAGATGAGAAGAAACTTACTGAAGAAGAGGCCGGAAGACAGGTTAGATATGATGCTTTTAATAAAATTGCTTCAAAATATAATGAAAAGACTTGTATTGCTGTGGCACATAACATGAATGATGTGTGTGAAACCATGATGTTTAATCTTATAAGAGGTACGGGACTAAAGGGAATAGCTTCCATAAGTCCTGTTAATGGCAACATAATACGTCCATTGCTATGTGTGAAAAGAGAAGAGATTGAAGCATTTCTTGAGGAAATGAAGATAGAATTTAAGATAGACAGAACAAATCTTTTAGAAGAGTATACACGAAACAAGATAAGGCATAATATTATAAAGTATATGGATAATATTAATCCTAAAGCAATAGAACACATGGCACGTGCGGCGGCCATTGCTGGGGCTGCTAATGATTTTATAGGTGAATATGTTAGAAAAACTTATAATAATACCGCTGCAGAGGTTGAAAATGTAAAAAATAAAAAAATATATAAAGTCTATCTTGACATTTGCAAAATTATGTTAGAAAATCTTTATATACAAAAAGAAGTTATAAGACTTGCAATAATGAATGTTTGTGGAAAACTAAAAGACATAGAAGAAACACACATTTCAGATATAATTGGACTTATGAATAAGCAGTCTGGCAGATATGTAATGTTACCTTATGGTATAATTGCAAAGAGAGAATATAATGAACTGGTAATAACACAAGAAAATGTTAATAATCAGGAAATTAATGATTTTAAAAATGATATATATGGACAGTATATTGATGAAAATAACAGTGATATCAAGAATATTTATCCA